>JAPZAR010000015.1 GCA_027460535.1 Candidatus Methanoperedens sp. | reverse complement strand
CTATTTGCTGAATTACCTCCACCACCACTATTTGCTGAATTACCTCCACCACCACTATTTGCTGAGTTACCTCCACCTCCACTATTTGCTGAATTACCTCCACCACCACTATTTGCTGAATTACCTCCACCACCACTATTTGCTGAGTTACCTCCACCTCCACTATTTGCTGAATTACCTCCACCACCACTATTTGCTGAGCTTCCTCCCGCTGTATTTGCTGAGCTTCCTCCCGCTGTATTTGCTGAGCTTCCTCCCGCTGTATTTGCTGAGCTTCCTCCTCCGCTTCCACTCCCAGATTCCTGGATCTTATTGAATTCCAGGGCAAGTTTTTCGTCATTTAGGTCTTCCTTCGCAATTTTCGCCATAGCTCCGGCGAGCTTCATGCTATACTTTGTATCCCTCTGGGCCTGTTTCAGAGAGGGAACATACGTATCAATCGAAATGTTCCCTTTCTTGAATTCCACGCCCAGCTCCTTCGAAAAATTTTGTTGCTTAATAATCTCATCTTGAAGTTGATTAATCCTCAAGACGGTGATATTGGATTTGTTGCCATATTTTGCAATCGTGTTCTTCATCAATCGGACTTTGATATCCAAAGCCTGGCTATCGAGCGCGTCATCAATGGCATCTAACAGGTTGCCGCCGTTGTAATGATCTATCTCATAAACGTTGACATACCATCGGAAGGCAATGTATGATCGGATGCCCATTCCCTGATAGATTATTGAGTGGAATCCCACACTCTCATTGTTCCAGGTATGCGTGTACGAAACCGTATTTCCTCCAGAAACGCCGGTTACAGGCGTTCCATCCAGTATCCAGCTGTCCAATATCATTGGTTCGGCCGCGGTAACTGAGTATGTTATGGTCCTGTTGATTGTGGCGTTCACATACACATAGTCAACTATCTGCGGATCCCACGTTAAATCGCTGTAATTGGCATTGCTGCCTTCCAATGAGTCGATTCTCGAAGCGGAGGCAGGAAGCACCAGAAAGGTAAACAGGAGAACTATTGCGATGCCCTTCATGGAGTTTCCATATCTCCGTTATCGTAATAAATGTGTCGTGATATTTCCATTTTTTTTAAGATAGTTGAAGCTATGTTTTTCATTGTTAGCATGTCAAATCTGATTTAAGTATCCCGAGATATTTTCCAAAGATCACATGATCGGATATTCCACCTATGGATATTACCGCATTGAAGAGATCATTTCTAATAAAATCCAACGTCCTCTTGGAATAAGGCCATGCCGTGAAATTATACACAATGATGTGACCGTGCAACTTCCCGATCCTATTCCAGGTCTTGACCGCTTCAATAGTTTCAGCCTCGCCGCACAAATCCATAATGGTAGAGAGAGAACCAAAAAGTATGGTGCTGGGTTGCAATTCTTTTAATATGTTTATTATTGATTTACTGAACTCGTAAATGTTATCCGGATTTGAAATGATATATTTCTCTTTCGAAGGCGCCCGTATTAATGGATTATAGGCATCCACAAAAAAGAACCTGTTTTTATAAGGGTCGATATTCCAGCCGAAATCCTTGAACTGGCTCTTTATGACAGACGGACTTGTACTGGACGCCACAAAAACGCAGGTTCCGGCGCACCTGAGGGAGTTGAATATCATCTGTAATCCATAAAACTCACCCTCCACACCGGGCTGGATATAGTATAGAAGACTTTTACCTTTTGGCACGCCACCATCAAGTAATTCGTCTATAATATTCATTCCGGTTCCTATCATATTTTTTCCTCCCATTTTCTTACAAGGACCTACGATATCAGGATGAACTTGAAATGCTTCAAGAACAGTTCTTTGGGATATTTCATTTCTCATAAACCACTTCAGCAAATCCTAACGGCCGCCAAAAACATAAATACACCGACAATTTTCAAAGTATTTTTGAGTTTTCAAGTTATAATAGAGATTATTTAAGTTTTATATTGTTTATAAATTTTTATTTTTTGATTTATTACTTTAAAATATAGTTAAATTTGAATCAGAAAGGCCAGTAGTCGATAAACTATCATGACATAGGCTGCAGTAAAAATATTTAGAAAAAATTTAATAAAGTATCAATACCTGGTTATGGTGATAAAACCTGTGTGGCCCACTCTTGCAGTTGAAGGGCGGGTTCCGCGGTCGGTAAAAGAAATTTCACGTTCTATGGTCTCAATAGTCATTACATCTGTGAAATTGTTGGTCTCGATCGCAGATCTGACTTCTTTTGCCTGTTCAAAAAATGGTGAATAAACAGCAAGAAAACCTCCGGGATATATGACCTTCGGAACATGAGGAACAACCTGTGACGCACTGGCTGTATCAAGGGTTATGACATCGAATTTCTCATCCAGAGTTTGAATTTCCGAAACTATGTCGCCATGGCGCAGTTCAATATTGGATAGACCCGTGAGAGCGATATTCCCCCGTGCTATCTCAATAAATTCCTCCCTCAGCTCATAAGATACGATTCTTTTCGCGATCATCCCGAGATAAATGGCCAGGATACCGGAACCGGTGCCTGCATCCAGAACATGGTCCGAGGAAGAGAGACCCGTGTTCGAAATGATCACACCTATGTCCTTAGGCATCATTGGCGCACCGCTTCGTTTTGCATGCCTGAAAAAATCCGGGGCTCTTGGCTTCTGTATTATGAACTCCACACCGAGATGAGAGCTTATTTTATCCCCGAATGTTTTTGTCTGAAGTTCTTCTAGCTTTATTATCCCCAGGTCCGTATGCAGCTCTCCATGCGGCATGACAAAATATTCCTTCATCTTTCCTTCTCGGAGTGTCTTTAGAATTACCGGGGTTTCCATTATCTTTCCGTTTGGCTAATATAGAACCTGATAGATAAAGAATATGTGTGGTTTTATGGATTCTGTTACTATCAAGGATAAAAAATATTCATTTGAAACCCTGAAGCTCCTGACAGGACTGCAGGAACCGAATATAGGGGAAATCCCGCACGCCATTCTTATCATCGCTGAAGCCGTCGACGGGCCGGATAAACTGCCATATCTAATGGAGACGATCAGGTCATTTGAAATCGAGGACATGGAGAAATTCAGATTTGTGCTTCTCAGGGTTCAGGTGGATTCAGAGCTTCACATGAATGAGGACCTGCAGAGATACCAGAAGCGTCTATACATATCTCAGGTGATCGAAAAATTGCTGTACGGCGAGCTGTTTTTTGAAGCCGGGAAAGATGAAGATGAGGATGAGGATTAAAGTTCTTGCTTTTTCGGATTAAATGGTCATATCTTATATACAATAACCAACATTTGAACGGCGAAATGTTATGTACGCCGACAGGATAAATTCATTACCCCCTTATTTATTCGCAGCAATCGATAAAGCAAAGGCTGAAGCTGTCAGGAAAGGTGTGGATGTCATCAACCTGAGCATAGGGGACCCGGATATGCCTACCCCCCCGCATATAGTGGAAGCAATGAAAAAAGCTGTGTCGAATCCTGCTTATCACAGGTATCCATCATATGAAGGAATGCTCTCTTTCAGGACGGCTGCAGCCGGATGGCTTAAGAAGACTATGAGCATAGACCTCAATCCTGAAGATGAGGTACTGGCGCTCATAGGGTCAAAAGAGGGTATCGCCCATATCCCTCTTGCATTCCTGAATCCGGGGGAGATATCCCTTGTTCCCGACCCCGGCTATCCAGTGTATAACATCGGGTCAATACTGGCAGATGGCAGACCGTATAAGATGCCGCTTATAGCCGAGAACGATTTTCTTCCCGACCTTGGAGCCATACCGGTGAACATAGCAAAAAAAGCCAAGATCATGTTTCTTAATTATCCAAACAACCCCACATCGGCAATAGCGTCCTTGAAATTTTTTGAAGAAGTAGTGGATTTCGCAGCTGAACATGATATTATTGTCGTTCACGATAATGCTTATTCAGAAATGACTTTCAATGGATACAAAGCACCCAGTTTCCTGAGCGTAAGCGGTGCAATGGAAGTCGGGATCGAGATGCACTCTCTTTCCAAAACATACAATATGACGGGCTGGAGGATAGGTTTTGCTGTCGGGAACCGCGATATAATCGCAGGTCTGGGGAAGGTTAAGACGAACGTGGATTCGGGCGCGTTCGAGGCTGTTCAGGAAGCCGGGATCGCCGCGCTTTCCGGGCCCCAGGATTGTGTGTCTGAAATGAACCGGATCTACAAGGAGAGGCGCGATGCGCTTGTCGCAGGCCTGAGAGAACTCGGATTTGAAGTGGATCCTCCCAGGGCCACATTCTATGTATGGACGCCAGTGGAAGGTAAATCCCTGGATTTCACTACGATGCTGCTTGGAAAGGCAGGAATAGTTGCGACTCCTGGTGTAGGGTTCGGGGAACACGGCGAAGGATATATAAGATTTTCATTGACGCAACCGGTTAATAGGATCAACACAGCCATTGAAAGAATGCGAAAACTCGATATCTGAACACGCATGAAAAATCCTTACAATTACGAATATGAATCAGAAAAGTCTTTATGATAAAAGTTAAATTTGTGATGTGATATGTTTTTAAACAGAAACTCTTTTGTGTACTTCGCTTATGGGAGTAGCCAATGGATATAGAACAACTTCTGACCGAGCGTGCAAGACTGGTAGACACAGAGCTTCCAGGCCTGCTCCTTGACATCAAGCCCCCTGAACTTGCCGCGGCAGTAACATATGCTATCGCCTCAAAGGGAAAGCGCATCCGACCAGCCCTGGTTACGCTTGCCTGCGAAGCCGTTGGGGGCAGAGCTGAGGATGCAAGTTTTGCGGCAGCTTCCATAGAACTCATACACTCCTCATCCCTTGTTCTTGATGATGTGATCGATAAATCCGAAAAAAGGCGCGGGCAGGATACGATTCATAAGAAGTGGGGCGTTGATATGGCCCTCCTGACGGTCCAGATACTCGCGGCTCTCTCCCTCAAGATAGCATCGCGTGACCCGAGGCTCATCCATGCCATCTCGGATTCCCTGTATTATATGGGCGAAGGGGAAGCCATGGAACTTGTAGATTTTGCTAAAGATAAGAAAAGTTATCTGGAACTTGCGTTCCGGAAAACCGGCTCTCTCTTTGGTTCGGCTGCCGAGGTGGGCGCCGTGGTTGGCGGAGGAGACGAGGAACAAATAAAGAACTTTACAGAATTCGGGAGTCATCTAGGCATGGCCTTCCAGATCCGTGACGATATACTTGATTGCATTTCAAAAGAAGAGGACCTCGGCAAACCGGTGAAAAAAGATCTCTTCATGGGAAGGCCCTCCATTGTAGTCCTTGATGCCCTAAAGTCCGGCATCTCGCTTGAAAGAATGATGAAATGCAACAACGGCGAGCTGATGCACCTCGTTTCGGATTCAATAGATTACGCACAGGAAATTGCGAGGGAAGAGCTTGATCTCGCAAAAAGCCGCCTTGAACCGCTCGATGAAAGTTCTGCAAAAAGAAAGCTGGTTGAGTTAGGTGAATATATAATTACACGCAGTAAATAGACCAATGGACCCATAATAATTCAAACTACTGAAAATGGAAAAGGACAATACAGGTTCATTTTATAATTACCTCCCAGAAGGATGCCGTCTCTGTTATATGGGGGCGAAGATGGTTCTCTTCATTACAGGATCATGCGGGAAGAACTGCTTCTACTGCCCTGTATCATACGAAAGGAAGGAAAAGGACCTGATATTTGCAAACGAAAGACGCGTGGGGAAGGATGAAGATATTATAGAAGAAGCCATCTCGATGGAAGCGCTCGGGACAGGAATAACCGGGGGGGAACCGTTATTGCGTCTGGACCGCGTAGTTCATTGTATAAAACTCCTGAAGAACAGGTTCGGAAAGGCCCACCATATACATTTATACACAGCCCTGGCGCCTAACCGGGGGGTGCTTGAAATGTTAAAGAAAGCGGGGCTTGATGAGATCAGGTTCCACCCTCCGAGGGATCAATTAAAAAATATTGGAAGAACATATTATCGCGAGTCGATCCATGCGGCTCATGAACTTGGGCTTTCAGCGGGGATTGAAATACCCTCTTTGCCATCCGACTTCGGGGGGATTATATCATTACTTGGCGAGGTCGGGGGTTTTTTGAACCTGAATGAGCTTGAGATCTCGGAAACAAATGCAGAAGAACTTAAAGATCGGGGATTTGTAGCGGTAGATGATGTTTCATCTGCCATATTCGGGAGCAAGGAGGTGGCTCTGCTGGTACACGCTGACAAGATCCATTTTTGTTCCTCGCGATTCAAGGATGCAGTCCAGCTTCGTGAAAGGTTTAAAAGGATAGCAAAAATGAGTGCAAGGGAGTTTGATGAGATAACAGAGGATGGAACCCTTGTTTACGGTGCCATAGAAGGTGGCGGTTCTCTTTCGATCCTGAAAGAGGCGGGTGTCACCGATGACATGTATTCCTGCATGAATGGGACTATTGAGACTACGTGGTGGATCGTTTCGGACCTGGCGGAAGCATTGAAAAAAAAAGGGTGCATAGTCTCGGTAATTGAGCGCTATCCAATGAAGAACGGAATGCTCGTCGAAAAGACTCCCCTGTAATCATGGAAAGGTATAAACTCTGAAAATCGAATAAAGAAAAACGGTGGTCTGACTGAGCGCTGAAGGAAATGAAAAAATCAAGACACGGCTGACAAAATACCTGATGAGGGATGAAACCGGCATCAGAAAGTCTGTTTTGAAATTATTCCTGAACAGCAAACCGTACACCACACAGGATGTCTATGATTCCCTTTTCAAACAGGGTTTTGATGTCAATTACAGGGGGGTATCCGCAATGGTCGGTCTTATGAATACCAGGCTCGGGATCCTGAGGATCGATGTCAAAGGAGACCACAACGTCTATTCTCTTAAAATTGAATATAAAAATATCCTGAAAACGATAATGGATAACTATTAGATATATTACAGCTCGGTCTCGCAGCCGGCGCCCTGCCCTATACCCTCATCGACCCTGACATGGAGTTTCTTAATGTTATCCGCGCCATTTGATCTTAGTGACCTTGCCATCTCTGCAGTAAAGTACTTGCAGAGGTCTTCTGCGCTCACAGATCTTGTTGGAAGGAACATAATATCCTCAGACGGAAGCACATAACGCTTGTTGCCCCCGATAATTTCAATGGACACTTCTTTCTTTTTCTCGATCTTGAGGCGCGGATCCTTTTCCGCCACAAGGATCTTATGATCCAGCCTGTCGCATATCCTGTTGACCATTCCCTTAACCATCTCAAAATCGATAATGAATTCCCCTATCTGCTCACCTTCCAGTCGCACGCTGATCGCGTATGTATGGCCGTGAAGGCAGCCGCATTTCGGGTGGTTGGGGATAAAATGGCAGGCTGAAAATCGGAGCTTTGCCATCCATCCGTCGATCTCGATGAACATAGGACTGGTTTAATAACTCTTTTGCGTATAATCCTTTTGCCGGATTTCTTTCACCGCGCTGTCATTTAGTTTATATCTCCCTGTATCGTCTACTGGCATATGGACTCAGCAGATTCGTTATTCAGGGGCAACAGCGATGCCCTGTGCATATTATGCCGTGGGGCGAAACTGCTGTGCGGCAAGGAGAGATGCCCTGTTCTTGTCAAATTCTACTCAAATGTCAAAGTAAAACCGCTCACGGACAGCCTGAGTATAGACGGGTCCTCACCCCCGGGAGTGTTCGTGGGAAGGATCGGATATCCGTATGTATCTGTAGGCCCGCTCATCCCGCCCACCCATGGAGACACGACCCTCCTGGACACACCCGAGATGTGGATCGGTAAGAGTATCGATGATATCGTGGATTTCCGCTCCCAGCTTGTGAGGGGAAAACATCTGGTGCATATAAGGGATCTTGATAGCAGCAGGATAATCGAAGCCACAAGAGAGATGGCACTGTGCGCTTCCCCGATCGATGTGGAGGCAGAGTTCTTAAAAAAACCCAGGGCAAGACTGGTTCTCGATGACGAAGTGCAGCCATTCGGGCCGACCGCACCTCTCAAAAAGATCGATCTGGGGAATACTAGATTTGACCAGAGAATGGAAAAAGCGAATAACGACACGGATCTCAAGGCAAAGGATGCAGTTCTTGACCTTTATAAGAAAGGCACCCTTGTATCAAGCATCCAGAAAGCGTTTTCAACGGGTTCTTTTGGGGAGGGGAAAGCCCGAAGGTTCGTTCCCACGCGATGGAGCATCACTGCTGTTGACAGCATGCTGGGCGCTGATCTTATGGAAAAGATGAAAGATTTCCCACTCATCAATGAGCACCTTGTTTTTGAATCCTGGCAGCTTGATAACAGGTTCGTTGTCCTGATGATGCCGAGGGCATGGAGCTATGAGCTTATCGAGGCATGGTATCCGAATACGGTCTGGAACCCCTTCGGGAAGGAAGTGGCGATAATGTCATCATCCGAGGGTTATGAAGGAAGGACGAGCTATGCTGAGATCGGAGGGTGTTATTATGCGGCGCGTCTTGCTGTTAACGAGTATCTTGTAAAAGAGAAAAGGCAGGCACGTGTGGTGATATTGAGGGAAGCCCATCCCGGATATATAATGCCTGTAGGCGTGTGGAATGTCCGGGAGAATGTCAGGGCAGCGCTGAAGGCAGAACCCAGGAAGTTCTCAACCCTGAATGAGGCATTTGAATACATTAATACCAGACTTGTTATTCCAAAAGAGCGGTGGATCAAAGAGAGCACTGTACTGAAGGACACTTTATTCCAGAGAGGGCTGGAAGATTTCTTCAGGACATAGGTTCAAGATGCAAATGATCGAGGACATGACGATAATCCGCGGGCTCCATAAGCGACTGGAACGCCCTCTCCACAACCTCGCTTAATGCAGGATGGATGTGCATTCCATAAATGATCGGGGTAGCGCTTTGCCCGGGAGTATACATAAGAGGTATTATTTCATGGATGAGGATAGAGGCATAAGGCCCGATTATATGCGCTCCCAGAATACTGCTTGAATCTTTTTCAACGATCACTTTTACGAAATAATCCATGACATCCATTGCTTCCCCCTTTGCAATATCCTCATACAACTGGAAACCTATCAACACGTTCTCCTCTCCATACTTTTCGACAGCTTCCTTTTCCTTCATTCCTACCCCAGCTATTTCAGGATAGGAGAAAACGGCATGGGGCACCGCGCGATAGTCGATCTTGATATTTTCTTTCAAAATGGCGTTCTGATAAACAACGGTAGATTCGTAGTTCGCTACATGTTTAAAGAGATGCCTTCCATTTGCATCCCCGAAAGCCCAGATATTGGGCTGCGATGTTTCCATGTATTCATTCACGTCGATCCATCCATTGTCATCTGTTTTTATCCCTCCTTTTTCAGGTTTAAGATAATCGGTGTTCGGCCCGCGTCCCGAGGCTACGAGGATCTCATCAGCAGTCACGGAAACCTTTTTTCCGCTTTTCTTGTCGTGCCCGATGATCTTTCTTTTCCCATCACTCTCTCTTATCACTTCAAGGACTTCATAACCGGTGAGGATATCCATGTATCCGGACATCTCTCTTTTAGCAAGCGCTGAGATCTCCGGTTCTTCATCAGGAAGGAACCTTGGGTTTCTCCCAATAACAGTTACCCTGGAACCCATGGCGGAAAAGAAATGCCCGTACTCCGCTGCAATGTATCCCCCGCCTATGATGGCGATACTAGCCGGAAGTTCTTCCATTTTCAGCACCGTGTCGCTCGTGAGATATCCCGATTCCACCAATCCCTTCACAGGCGGGATTATTGGTCTTGAGCCTGTGCAGAGGAATATCATTTTTGAGGTAATGATGTCATTCCCTACCTTCAGTGTATAAGGGGATTCAAATGCCGCAATATCGTGATAATAATCTATGCCGGGGTTTTTTGAAAGCCCCCTTCGTATCAAATCTATATCTTTAGAAATTAAGGTTCTCATCCTTTCCATCACAAAAGCAAAATCAATACTTTTTATTTCCACGTCTATGCCAAATCTCCCTGCGGTCCCGATCGTCCTGAGAAGTTCCGCGGGATATATCAGGAGTTTTGAAGGTATGCATCCCCGCGTGAGGCATATACCGCCAGGTTCGTCCTTATCGATCACAGCTACCTTATAATCCGGATTCCTGTCCATTATTGCATCGGCGTAATTCATTCCCGAGCCCGTTCCGATCACGATCAGGTCATACTTTTTCATCTGGATAACCCCTGTTGTATGGATGGTACCTGTTCGCATATATCCTTTTTCTATTATTGCAAAGACGATGGTTGTAGTTTAAGACGTTGTTGCAGTTTATTGGTTGTAATTTATTAGATATTTTCGAAATGTTTTTATAAACACAGGAAAAAGACTTATGTACTATTAATGTTATAACAATGTTATAACATGATAAGAAATATCAGAAAAATAGGGAACAGTCAGGGAATCATAATCCCGCAATATATCCTGCAAGAAATAGGTTCTCCTATGGCAGTGAACATAACTCCAACTGAAGATGGTATACTCATAACTCCGATAACTGGCAAAACGGTCAGACGTAAACCGAGGAATGAAGATGAAACCAATGGATTATACGAGCTAATGAAATCAAAGATAGAAAGCAATCTCAATATTGGGAAGACCAGATGGACCGGAGATAGGGAAATGGAGAGAAGATTATAATTAAAGAATTACAAAAAATAGCATCCATAGAGAATTTAGTTGACAGAAAAATATATTTTATGGGATTGTTGACACGCGAAGCTGAAAAAATAAAGATAAAACCTGTCGTAGTGGGAGGTTCGGCTGTTGATTTCTATACGGAAGGAATTTATCCAAGTCATGATATAGACCTGGTAAGTGACAGGAAAAAAATAGGGGAAATATTGGAAAATACTTTTGGCTTTAAACCGAGTGGAAGACACTGGATTAGCGAACAAACAGGACTTTCTGTAGAGATTCCAGGCAGTCGTCTGGCCGGAGATAAAGATAAGGTGACGGTAATAAAAATAGGGGACTTGAAAGTCTATGTAATTGGGATCGAGGATTTAATTATTGACCGTATCAATGCGTGTGTTCATTGGAAATCTCAAACGGACTGTGATCAGGCAAAGTTTATGATAAAATATTATCGGAACCGACTCCATCTTGGATATTTAGAAAAGAAAGCCAGAGATGAGGGGATTCTGAAAGCATTAAGAAAATTCTGTAATAGATAAATGGTTATTAAAAATTTGCCTATAATCAAAATAACAATGTAAGTCAGCAGAAAATAACCGCAAATGAAATGATCAGAGAAATAAAAGTAAAAACCGCGCTTTCACCATCGCGGCTCCCGGGCCTTGATTATGCCCTGAATCCTTACAGGGGCTGCGCGCATTCCTGTGTATATTGTTACGCCCCTTCGGTTATTCGATGGCAAGGCAAGTGGGGCGATGTTGTGGAAGTAAAAATAAACCTGCCGCGTATCCTGTCCAAGGAATTGCATTCAAAGAAAAAAGGAGTTGTGGGCCTGGGGACTGTGACTGACCCCTATCAACCGGCGGAGAAGGATTACGAGATAACGCGCAGGTGTCTTGAATTCCTGCTGATGCATGACTTTCCCGTATGCGTCCAGACAAAATCTTCGCTTGTTCTCAGGGATATGGATTTACTCAGGCAATTCTCAAATATCGAGGTCGGTGTGACCCTTACTGCCCTTGATGATAAGGTAAGGAAAAAACTTGAACCTGGTGCATCAAGCGTAGAGGAAAGGCTGCACTCACTCAAGGAGCTATCGGAAAATGGCATCAACACATGGGTTTTCCTTGGGCCAGTGATGCCGTATATTACCGATGTTGAGGCACTGGTCGACGCGATTTCAGTCGTGAAACCAGGATATGTGCTCGTGGACCGGCTGAGGATGAAGGATGGGGTATGGGAAAGGGTCAGAGAGTTCATTCAGGATTTCCAACCCGAATTGCTCGAAGACTATGAAAGGATATTTTTTGAGGGCGAGAATTATTATGAGGATGTTTTTGAGACGATCATGCGGAAGTTCGATGAAAAGATGCTGCGATGCAGGATAAACAGATTGATCGAATGAGTTGCGCAGGCATATAGATTTTTATACTTACATGAAGAGATTGCAAATCATGAGAACACTGAGCGATATTGACAAGAAAATTCTCGCCAAACTTGCCCCTGAACTCGAAGGGGCGACAGGCCCAGCGCCAGGTCATGATTATAAATTTATCCTGCTTCCCGTATCGCACAGGTTCTCGGAATCCCCTGAGGACTTCGCTGCCAGGGTTGGCAGACTGAGCGATGACGAGCTAAGTTACATCGTAGACCTGGTATTGAAAGGCGACGAGGATGTACGTTCACTGGCTGAAGGGGATTTTGATGCAATTCTCGAGGTAATAGGTAAAAGGTTGCCTGAAAAAGCAAAACAGCTGGCAGATCGTTGATCAGCAAACTGGGATTCTGCCGTATGCAAGCTCCAAACAGAACTCCTGTATATTCGCAAGCTCCCTGTCCATGATCTCATTTATCTCTTTTTCAACACTCTCAATTGTTCCCCTTTCCATGATAACCTGCGCCGCCGCAATCCTGGGCTGGTCTATTGGCTCGCCTATCTGGCTTAAAAGCCACACATATACTTCCTTGATATCGGGCACATTTGTATAAATCTCACTGGCAATCCTGTGGCTGAGCACATTGTAAATCTTCCCAACATGGCTTACCGGGTTTTTACCCGCAGCTGCCTCACTGCTGACCGGACGGTTGAGAGGAATGATGCCATTTACCCTGTTCCCCCGGCCCACCTGGCCGGAATCTGCATCCTCTGCCGATGTGCCCGTGACTGTCATGTATATGCCTCCCATGCCGCGCCCTTCCCTGTCAAGCGCGTTCAATGAAACCGAAGTCCCAAGTTCTGTTCTTTCTGACGCGAAAGTATTTATTTCTTCAAGAAGCTCGTCCTTCTTTCTGAAATACTCATGTTCTGATCCGATGAACATATCCACGAGCGGATCTGCGACTATTAAGCCAAGCCTGTCGGCATTGCGCAGACCCATGACTTTGATATCCTCCCCGGATTCGGGAAATCTTTTCTTGAAAGCAGGAGAGTTCAGGAAGCGCTCGGTCTCAAGCACCACAATTTCACTCGGAGTCATGGGGGCGTATCCCACGGCAGCCGAGGTATCATTTGCCCCGAGCACGGTTTCTTTTCTTTTGAAGATGTCAGTGAGTTCCGCCGAACCGCTTGCAATTTCGACCTGGTACTCCAGGGAATCTGAATTGACGAACCTGAGATTATCCTTTAGCCAATGCTTGGCCGTATCTATCGCAATACTATTGACATCGATGACCTCTCCTTCCACTTCAAAAGTGGCCCTGTCCCCAAAAATAAGTCGCATAGGCTTAAGGATCACACCTCCTCCGAATTTTGTTTTCACTTCTCCGGCCACCAGCATCCCTTTATCGATATTGTGGTGCATTATGGCGCCAAAGCGTTCCATATACTCTTTGCAGAGTTCGACCGAGACCTGGTTCATAATGGAATCACATATATAATCCGGATGCCCGAGGCCTTTTCTCTCTACGACTTCGACCCTGCGCTCAGTTATTGGCGTGGCTTCCAGTTCTTCAATTTCAATATTTCGCATGGTCACCTTGTCATTTCCAGGTATTGATCGGTCAATTCTGCATAATTTCTTAATGTATTTTTTATGAGACGAAGATCTTCCTCAGTTGTTTTACGAACCTGTTTGCATGGTACCCCGAAGACTACGGTGTTATCAGGGACTTTGTGCTTTGGCGGCACCAGCGCACCAGCCCCTATTATTGCATATTCCCCGATCCAGGCCTCATGCAGTACCGTGGCATTCATGCCGATGAGCGCATTGCTCTTCACCGTGCCTCCGTGAAGGATGCATCCATGCCCGACTGTGACACCGTCGCCAATCTCTACGTTCGATTCGTCCGAATGAATCACGGAGTTATCCTGGATATTGCAGCCCTTACCTATGCTGATCTTTCCCCTGTCGCCCCTGATGACCGTATTGAACCAGACGCTCGTTTTTTCTCCGATCGTTACATCTCCGATTATGCATGCGGTTTGGGCTATGAAAGCATTTTCTGCAATTCTCGGTTTTTTATCCCCGAACGCGAATAACATATTTCCTCCTCCATTGTTTTCATATCTCCCAATGATAAAAGGGATTTACTCGCATAAATAGATTATTTGGTTAAGAAGATTTTTTGTATGAGTTGCACATGTTTATATGTTGATGTCGAGTGTCACTTTTCTCGGAACTGGAGGCGGGAGGATGGTCGTCCTTAACCAGTTGCGCAGGAGTGGAGGTTTCTGGCTTAAGTTGGACGGGGTGAACATACTGCAGGATCCGGGACCGGGCTGCCTCGTAATGGTTCACAGGCAGAGGCTTGTGCCTAGAAATCTTGATGCTATAATATTATCCCACAGGCATATAGACCATTCAAATGATATCAATGTCATAGTGGAAGCCATGACCGGGGGCGGATTTCAGCCCCGCGGTCGCCTGATCGTTCCCGGGGATTGCCTGCACGATGATCCAGTTGTGCTTCAATACGTGAGACCTTTCACTGAGATAACTGAAATAAAAGAAGGCATGGGATTTAAACTGCGCAATATCCAGCTTCATTTTCCCATCAGGAACATGCATCCTGTTGAAACGTATGGAACTATCTACGAGTTCGGCTCAAAAAGGCTGGGGTACATCCCGGATACCGAATATTTTCCCGAGCTGCCCGGGGCTTACAAGGGGGTTGATTTTCTTATCATCAATGTGGTGAGGATGGTGACTGATAAGAGGATACGGCACCTGAACATGGAGGAAGCGGCAATATTGATAGGGGAAATAAGGCCGAAGATGGCGATACTGACCCATTTTGGCTTGCAGGTCCTGAAAGCATCTCCAGAGTTCCAGGCGAAGGCCATATCAGAAAGAACGGGAGTGAAAGTTATCGCTGCACATGATGGATTGAGCATAAGCTTTGAAGAAAAGGAAAGCCTCGAGAAATGGGTTTAGAGCTTGCTCCTGACGGCTTCCACTTTTTCTTCCATCCCCTTTGGCCTGTCCCTTCTATCGTCTATCGTGATATGTGTGACCACCCTGTTCACACCTTTTTTGACCAGCGCTTCATGGGCCGAGCGTATTGCACGGAATATATCCTCCAGCGACGATGCCTCAAGCACAGTCCCCATCGGAGTCAACTGGTATTTGACACCCGATCTTTCGATAGCCCGAACGGCATCTGAAATATGTGCGCTCATGCTGGTGCTTCCCGTTCCGAGAGCCACAATTTCAAGCTCGGCAGTAACAATAGGTTTCATATCTAACCTCCTTATGTTTGTTGGCGGTGAATGGCAAAATACTTTTGGTTTGACAGGTGTTGGTATTTTTACAATTTTTATTAAATGCATAATAAAAAAAAGCATTTAAATAGTAACAAAACGAGTAACCAGCGGAGGCGGATTATGACCAGAGAAGAATTATTAGAAAAAGTTAAGACGTCACGCCCATCGGTTTGTGTAGTTGGCCTGGGCGGTGCCGGGTGTAATATCGTAACATGGATAGCGGATAAGAAACTCGCAGGCGGCAAGATAATCGGAGCCAATACGGATGCGAACCATCTTCTTACGATGACACGGGCAGATAAGATCATGCTGCTCGGTGAAAAGCTGTGCAAGGGCCATGGCTGCGGGGGCTTCCCTGAGAGGGGCGCAGAGGCCGCAAAGGAAAACCTGGCCGAGATCAGGGAAGAATTAAAGGACATCAATCTTCTTTTCCTCGTGGCGGGACTTGGAGGAGGCTCGGGCACAGGTTCAATACCAGTTTTTGCGGGTGCTGGAAGGGAAGCGGGAGCGCTCACGATCGCATGCGTGACCATACCATTCACAATTGAGATGTCAAGGAGAGAGAAAGCACGCGATGCCATAAAAGCGCTTGCAGAAAGCTGCGATTCAATCGTGGTCATAGATAACTCAAAACTCAGGGAAGTGGCGGGCAACCTGCCGCTGAAAGAGGCGCTGTCTGTCGCGAACGCGCTCGTTGGGGCATTTGTTAAGAATATTACAGATACCATAACCCAGCCAAGCCTTATCAACCTTGATTACGCCGACCTGCGCGCGGTAATGGAACGCGGCGGGATCTCATCGATCGGCATCGGTGAAGGCGACGGCGCAAGCCGTGTGGAGAAGGCAGTGGCACAGGCCCTATCGACGCCGCTTCTTGATATTACTGATATATCAACTGCATACGGTGTCCTCATACATATTGTGGGAGGGGAAGACCTGACGCTCGAAGAGGTCGCTGTCGTTGGTGAGCAGATAATGGATAAGGTTCCCAACACCAAGCGCGTTATCTGGGGCGCAAAGGTGGATTCGGGACTCGCGGGAAGGGTGCGCGTGATGGCCGTACTCACAGGCGTAACAAGCCCGTTCCTGTCAGGGGGCGAAGTCAAACCAGCAAGGGGGCCAGTGGTACCCAAGGAAGTGATCCCCAAGGAAGTCGTGAAACCTCTGCGAGAGGCAATGGAGCACATGGCTCGTGCGCAGGAATCATTCCCGCGCGAGACGATTTCAAGGGCTGCGGTTTTCAGTAAAGAAAAGTAGGGCTGACCCTCCTTTTTATCTTTTTTTAGCTTATTCAGGCAGCTTCATCTCTGGGAATGATGCGAAGGTCATCTCCCGATCGCCGGCGCGGTTCAATCGGAAAGAATATGGAGATCGTCGAAAAGTGAGTTTCGCCAAAAATACATATTAAGATAATAAGGAACAATTCCAAAAAACGAATCATAAAGGCATCATACGTTCGTATGGTGCCGTGGCATTCCGGGTCACATCCTCGAAATCCTAGAATATCCTATCGCTCAAAATTGAAATTCTGCTTCACAATCTTGAGCGCACAGTAATTCCCGCACATTGTGCATGCTTCATCATCCTCAGGCGAGCGGCTGTTCCTCACGGATCTCGCATGTTCGGGGTCGATCGCAAGTTCGTACATCCTCTCCCACTTAAGATCCCGCCTGGCGCGTCCCATATCAAGGTCCCTCTGCCTGTCGTTATTCTTCACCATATCGCCTATATGTGCGGCTATCCTTGCGGTTATGACACCCTGCCTTACATCATCGATATTGGGGAGCGCGAGGTGCTCTGCGGGCGTCACATAGCAGATGAAATCGGCGCCTGCTGCGCTTGAGAGAGATGCACCGATGGCAGCAACGATGTGGTCATAGCCCGGCGCGATATCCGTGACCAGTGGCCCCAGCATGTAGAATGGCTTATCCCCGCTCAATCGCTTCATGAGCTTTACGTTAGCATCGATCTCATCTATCGGGATGTGGCCCGGACCTTCAACAATGGTCTGCACGCCAGCATCGTGGGCTTTGTCTGATAACTCCGAGTTCATAATAAGTTCCTGTATCTGCGCCCTGTCCGTGGAATCGTGTATCGCTCCTGCGCGCATACCGTTTCCCATGCTCAATGTGACCTCATGCTCTTTCATTATCTCAAGCAGGTAATCGAACTCGCTGTAGAGCGGATTCTCTTTCTCGTTATGAAGCATCCAGGCGGTCATGAAAGCTCCTCCGCGGGAGCAGAGACCACCGAATCGTCCCTGTTTTTTCAGGCGCTCCACGGTGAACAGGTTTATCCCTGTATGTATCGCCATGAAATTCGTCCCGAGTTTTGCCTGCTCGGCTGTAATATTGAAGAGCTCGTCTTCTTTCATGTCAACGACTGCGCCGTATTTGCGGATGGCTTCAATGAAAGCCTGGTAGAGCGGCACACTGCCCACCGAGAGGGCGGTGGATTCGATAACCTTTTTCCTGATATCATAAAGATCTCCTCCTGTTGAAAGCTCCATGAGCGTATCTGCGCCTGTTGCTTCTGCGACCTTTGCTTTTTCTATCTCCATTTCAATATCCACGATATCTGATGAAGTTCCTATGGATGCGTTCACCTTTGTGCGAAGCCCTTTGCCTATGCCGCACGGCTTTGTGTGGCGATAGGGGCTCACCGGAATCACTATGCGTCCGCTCTCTATTCCGCGCCGTACGAATTCTGGCTCTACGGCTTCATCCTTTGCCACCAGTTTCATTTCCTGTGTCAGATTGCCTTTTTTTGCTTCTGCTATGAGACTCATGAATATTACCGGGCTTTTGGAAGGATTCACTTATAGATAAATGTGTTCAATCAACAAAATTGAATTTAAATCAAGTAAAGTTGATTAGTTCAGTTCGTCAGCAGGTATATGCTCATTACGGCAAGAACGATCCCTGCAGCCATCCGGTAATTCACGGCATCTTTCAATAAGATCACACCCAGCAGAACTGCTACCACCACGTTCATATTCACGATTGGTACTACCTTTGAGAGCGTGGACTGCTGGAGGGCAAGGAAGAAAAATATTGTCGCTATGCCTGCCACGATGCCTCCGGCGACCCCGAATTTTATGCTGCCATAATCAATGCCTGCTTCGCTTTTCGACATCAAATATGCGCCAAGCAGGATCTGCGACAGGAACTGGGCTACAATAAAAATCATGGATGATGCGACAGGATTGCCGCCCGTAGATGCTAATTTAATAAAAAACTGCATGATCCCGTAAAGGAACAGGCACGCCACAGCATAAATGAACCAGTTCATAGAGGAGAGCACTAGAACGCAGGAAAGGATAAAGATTACTTCAATTTTCCCCTGATAGTCCTCTCGATCTCATCAAAAGCCGGCGGCCTTATCTGGAAAACATCCACACCTTCCGGGAACTCCACGGGCCTCCCATCTGTGATGATAAGAACCCCGTTTGAATTTTCAGGCATTTCTCCAATGAGCTTTGAGACCAACTTGCTCATCTCGTCCTGGATTTCCTCTATCTTCTTTACCAGGTAATCTCTCCATTTCTCAAAATCAATATCCTTGCCATAGAAACCCTGGTGGACTTCCTTGATCTCGGGCAGGAAGGATTTGGAATATTCATCAAAGAGCAGTTTAGAAAACATGATTTTTTCCTCTTTATCGATTCCCTGCAGTTTCGCACCGCGCTCGGTCAGGTTCTCTATCAATCTGTAATGATTGCTGTCCTTTCCGTACCTTTCAAAAAATTCTAAGCCAGCATCCTCGTTCATTCCCTCAATATACAAGCTGCCGATATTTCCATAGGTCGATACGAAATGATCGATTTTTTCCCTGACTTCCCCCCAGAACCGCTCGATTTTTGCGTTATCGAGCTTGACTTGCATGGCTAGTTCTTCAAAGGGCAGCGTCGGCACCACGTAAAGTTTTCTTCCGGATTTGAAGCTCATCGCTTCCGGTTTGTCTATTTTCCCAAGCTCAACCATGATTTAATGTTATTATTGATGAAATATAAACATTACCACCGGAGGTGGGCATCAATCCTTTGTTGTTACAATTAATAGATCGCAAATAAGCTATCTTGAATCTGCGTTCATCGGCGTTATGCTCGCCGTGACGCATAGACATGTATCTCCACGTATGGCGTGAGCCATACGTGTTCACGGCGTCAACTGACGTGACGGTTGACGTGGACGCGCCCTCCCGAGGCGCGACTCGGGAGGCCCGTGACTCTGGGCGCCATTATCTGCGGTTTTTTATTTTCAAATATTTCATGATAGCCCCAAAACTAAACTTTTTGACAGCTCCTATGCCTTTTCTTTGAGAATCTCAGATAGGGCTTCTTCATATATTCGAAGATCAGAGGGGCTGTGCAACACGAACCTCACCTCTTCGAGCCCGGGATTTTTTTCAAGGAATTCGATAACGGAAAGAAGAGCTATCCGTCCCGCTTTATCTATTGGAAATCCATACGCGCCTGTGCTTATGGATGGGAAGGATATTGTCTTCAATCCCATCTTAAGGGCAAGAGTAAGGCTGCTGAGGTAAGCTTTCGCAAGCAGTTCTGGCTCTTTCTTATAACCACCGGCCCAGATAGGACCTACAGTGTGTATAACCTTCTTTGCCATGAGCCTGCCTCCGGTCGTTACCACCGCTTCTCCCGTTGGAAGACCTTCTGGAAGCAATTTCCTTATGGCCTTGCATTCCTTCAATATTTCATATCCGCCTTTACTGTGTATCGCGCCGTCCACTCCACCTCCTCCCATAAGGCCGGGATTCGCGGCATTGACAATGGCGTCTGTTCCCTGTTCTGTGATATCCCCCAGTAACATGATTATTTTTGCGCTTCCTATTTCGGCATCCATAATTTTCTATTTTAATCGTAACCTATTTATTTTGATCGATAAAGGATAAAATATGACGGCTGGAAAACTACGGGGCATCCATACAAACTGAACAGACGCCCAGGCATTTAAATCCCGTATTTTTATTCTTTCATTTCTTTTTCAGGCATGCATTATCCAAAAAGCAGGATTTGAAAAATCTTTATAAGCTATAAGAGACAAACAACAAATAACGGCACTAATAGTGGGGTTATTAGTGTGTGCAATTATTCGGGAGGAACTATATGAAAATAGGGATAGTTAAAATCAACATGGGATTAGCAGCTGGATTAATATTGTGGTTGCTTTTCGCCACAGGATCAGGGGCTGCCGGGACACTTACTTCGATGAAGGTGTCGACGGCCCCGGTCATTGACGGAACTCCAGAGGCGCTTTGGGATCAGGCACCTGCGATGACAGTCAATGTGGCAGGAGGGGCCAATACAGGAGCGCATACGGTCACATTGAAAAGCGTTTACACCGATGATTCGGTGTATTTTCTGGCCAGGTGGAATGACCCCACGGAGAGCTTGAGGCGCTTACCCTGGCAGAAACAGGCTGATGGAAGCTGGAAACAGCTCATGACACCAGGTGCAAAAATGGGTGGGGAAGAGACTTATTATGAAGACAAGCTTTCCCAGATATGGGACATTAATATAGCTGGTTTTGACGTCAACGGATGTTTTGTCACCTGTCATGCAGCTGAAAATTCCGATGTCAAAGCCTATGGTAACATGTACACAGCGTCTCAAGGAGAAATGGGTGACATCTGGCATATGAAGATGGTGCGAACCAATCCTACCGGCTATTTTGATGACCAGTATATCGATTCCACACATTACAGTACTGCAACACCAGATGCAGGAAGGCATCCCGATCCCGGAGGAAGCCCATATTACGATAATGTCAATGCTGCAAAGAATGCTCCAAATTATACATCCGCAGATCAGCCAGCTCCACCGTATTGGATATTTGACAACCAGAAGATGCCCTTTACGGATACTTATAAGGCTAACGATGAAATCGCTGGCATCATTGTAATGCCGCCCACTGGAGACAGGGCAGACATCAAAGGCAATGCAGTTTACAGCAATGGCATGTGGACGCTGGAATATGGCAGAAAGCTTGTTACGGGGAGCCAGTACGATGTCCAGTTCTCGGATTTGACCAGGCAATATCCATTCGGAACTGCGATATTTGACAATGCGCAAACAAGGCACAGCTATGAGACCGGGGTGAGTATGCTGGTTTTCGCACCATCCGTTGCGGCCACAACGCCCGCAGTCACTACCGTAGCAGCTACAGCAACCCCCAAAGCACCTGCATTCGAAATACTTTTTACGGTCGGGGCAGTGCTGATAGCTTTGCTTGTCAGAAGAAGGTAAACCACCTTCTTCTTAGTTTTTCTTAAGTTGTAGAATATTCATCTATTCTATGGTCTCCCTTTTTCAAGGGGAGATATATCACACCATCGCCACCATCTATTTCACAAGCATTGCCTTTCTCATAAAGGTAAGCAGTATATGCCGAAAGTATGGCATCAAGTTCATCATCGGAGAGCAGTATATCAGCGGTCATCTCTCTCAGCCCTCCTATCGACCCGAGCAGCCTTTCCTGGATCAAAGCGCGTCCATTCCTCGTCTTTTTCTTAACATCAGCGCCCACGTCCAGCTCCAGCCTGGCAGCATATGGATATATCTCTATCACCCTGGCACCAAGTTCCTTTTCAGCCCATTCTTTGAGGGCTATCCCTTTGTCTACCCATTTTCTCACCCAATCTGCGCCCGAAGGGAAGCATGCGATACCGTGTGTGCGCAGTCGCTTTTCACATTCCCGCATTGTTCCATGGTCAGGTCTTGAAAGAGGTGCATCTATCGCAATAATACTTGATCCAAAATTTTCAGATATCTGCATGATGGCGCAGCGGATTAATTTATCTTCCGAGATTATATGCAGGGGCTGGCTTTCAATCATCGGAGTCCCATTTTTTTCAATGAGAAAAGCCAGACCCGTACTTTTGCGCTTTTAGCTGGTTCCCAGGTCAACGCCTATGAATACGCTAGAATTCATACATTGAAGGTTATTAAAAAAATTGCAGGCCTACTGGCTTGCATTGACCCTTACAGTAACATTGAGTTCGCTGGGTTTCGTGTGCATTTGAGGTCTTATCAGAGCAAAGTGGTAATCACCTGTTGTATTGAAGATTTGAACTACCCTGGTGCTCACTGTGATATTAGCCATTTTATGATCCGATTCAACCAGCGTATAAGTATCATCTTCTCTGTTGTTAAAGAGGATCGCATCGCCTGGATTTATTTGTATTTGATTAATGCCGAATTTATCGGTGGCGACAATTCTCACTTCTTTCTCCATGCCAGTTGGGGTTGCGACTATTTCGGGAGTGGGTGTTGGCGTAGGTGTCTCAGTTTCGGTGATGGTAGGCGTTGGGGTGGGTGTATGAGTCGGGATGGGTGTTGGAGTGGGTGAAGGCGTGGGTATTGGCGTAAATTCCCTTATCGTACCGGAGTGGAGGGTTATGGGGAAGATGTTCGATTCCACCTTTTCTCTATTTACAGATAAATTAATAGTGATTTCATATGTGCCTGCAAGACTTCTTCCTTGCATTTCTTGGACTGTATGAAAAACAGCGCTGATAGGTTTGTTCATTTCGGGCTGGATCTCAGTATCAAAATCGAGTGGCTCCAGAGTTCGCGTTTTCTTTTCGTCACTCATAGTTTTTAAATACATATTTGCCATGAAATCATCGAGAGTCTTTAACTTAACTTTTATATCCACACTTTCATTCTTAATTACCTCAGTACCGGTATTGGCTACAATGAGTTCTGCAGTCACTACTTCCCCTGCCCTGGCATCAGTGGGAAAAAATTTCACGTCCACGATCTTTCCATCAAGGTTGGCATTAGCGTGTTCAATCTTTTGCATCTGCGCAGGGCCATTTTCAGTTGTAGTACTTGAACCTGTACAGCCGGATAAAGCCACGGCAAGCAGCAACAATAAACAGATGAGCGGTCTATTCATCAAATCACCGATACTGTTAATGGTATCATTGCTTAAAAGCATTTCCCATACAATTCATTATGATAATAATTAACATACAAGACCAGGTTTGATTGAGAGATATGTCCCCTTTTTCCGGCAAAAGATATACATGCAAGTTAGTTGTATATGCAAAAAAATATTGAGCATAAAAGGAGAGACTCTTAATGAATCTTGAAAATACTTTACTTATGATACCAGGTCCTGTGCCCGTAGCACCCCGAATACTCCGTGCAATGTCAAAACCCATAATCGGGCACCGCGGCAAGGAGTTCGGCGATATGTACAATGAATGCAGATCGACCCTGCAGGAGCTCTTCGGAACTAAGAACGATATGTATATTATAAGCGGCTCAGGCAGCTGTGCCATGGAGGCAGCTGTCGGGAACGTTATCGGCGAAAAGGATACGCTCGTGACCGTCGAGAACGGGAAATTCGGGGAAAGATTCAGGGAGATCGGAGAAAGATACGGCAATGTAAAGCCTGTCAAATTCGACTGGGCGAAAGGGGAATCCATAGAACTGGATAAAGTCGAGAGCGCGCTTGCCGAAGGGGTTAAGGCAGTTACACTTGTGCACAATGACACTTCAGTGGGCATCAAGAACCCGGCAAAAGAGGTCGGGGACCTTGCTAAGAAATATGGAGCTCTGTTCATAATGGACGGCGTTACCACGATAGGCGGGGATGAAGTACTCGCGGATAAATGGGGCGTGGATATCGCAGTCGTGGGCTCGCAGAAATGCATAGGCGCTCCTCCTGGATTATCAGCGATATCGGTCAGCAAGAAGGCATGGGATTCCATGGTGGAGAAGCCGCCTTATTACATGGATTTGAAAGCCTATAAGAAATCAGCAGGCAAAGAGACCGCGCAAACGCCATATACCCCGGCTGTTCCGCTTTTCTTCGCACTGCACGAGGCACTCAAGATCGTAAAGGAAGAAGGGCTTGATGCTCGCATCAAGCGCCATGCCATGTATGCAGAAGCGTTGCGAGCCTCTGCCGATGCGATGGATGTAGAGATGTTCCCGCAGTTGAATAATTCCAGTAAATATTCAAACACGGTCACCGCCATGAAAATACCCACGGGCATCGATGACAAGAAACTTCGTGGCGGGATAAAGGAGCTCGGTATCCAAATTTCTGGCGGTCAGGGACCTCTTGAAGGCAAGATTTTCAGGATCGGAAGCATGGGTAATATCAGCAAACTCGATATTTTAAGCACAGTACAGGCAGTGGAGATAGTGCTCCACAAGAATAATATCGTGAAGAAGATGGGTCCTGGCGTCGAGGCTGCCAGCAATGTGTTAAAATGAGATTTGTCAAAGGGTACATTGTCAACGCAATTCTTATATAGAACTTCAAACATTGTTTTGCCTCAATCGAGCATGGCATTTGTATAATTGGTTTACTTTTATATAATTGCCTGCAGACAAAAATAGCAATAACAAATATCTGGAGGATGATATTCATGGCGACACAACTTGGCGGACAGCCCATCATAATTTTAAGAGAAGGTACGGAGAGAACACGGGGGAAAGAAGCCCGGAGCAATAATATCATGGCTGCGAAGGCGGTAGCAGCTGCCGTGAGAACCACGCTCGGACCAAAAGGCATGGATAAGATGCTCGTGGGCGGCGGGGATATCACGATCACGAACGACGGTGTGACGATCCTGAGAGAGATGGATATCCAGCACCCGGCTGCAAAAATGCTGGTCGAAGTGGCAAAGACCATGGACGATGAGGTAGGCGATGGCACAACGACCGGCGCAGTGCTTACCGGAGAACTGCTCGAACGTGCCGAAATGCTGCTGGAACAGGATGTCCACCCTACGACCATCGGGAGCGGCTACAGGATGGCGGCTGAAAAAGCGATTGAGATCCTGAAAGATATCACACATACGATAACAGAGGACGACGAGGAATCCCTTCTCAACATCGCAAAAACAGCCATGACCGGAAAAGGCGCAGAGGGTTCAAAGGAAAAACTCGCAAGAATTGCCGTGACTGCGATAAGATCCATTGTGGAAGAAGAGGATGGCAAGAAGTTAATTGATATCGACAATATAAAAATCGAGAAAAAGGGGGGTAAAAGCCTGGATGATAGCGAGTTAATCAAGGGGATTGTTCTTGATAAGGACAAGGCCCACAGTAACATGCCAGACAATGTTAAAAATGCGAAAATCGCCCTTATTACCCGTCCTATTGAATTCAGCAAGATGGAACTCGATGCCGAGATCAAGATTTCCACACCAGGCGAGCTCCAGAATTACCTGGACCAGGAGGAGAAGATCGTCCAGGACATCGTGGGCAGGATCGCAGCTGCAGGAGCTAATGTAGTGCTCTGCCAGCTGGGGATTGATGACATCGCCCAACATTTCCTGGCAAAGGCGAATATCCTTGCAGTTGAGCGTGTCGAGAAAAATGATATGGAAAAAATAGCCAGGGCAATTGGTGCTAATCTCATCACGAGTGTCGATGATTTTAAAACCTCGGATATAGGAAGTGCCGGGCTTGTAGAAATCAGGGGGAATGGCGAGGATAAGATCCTTTACATTACCGAATGTAGCAATCCCAGGGCTGTGTCGATACTCATCCGCGGTGGGACAGAGCATGTATTGGACAGCACCGAGAGGGCTCTTGAGGATGCCTTGAGAGCAGTAAGTGTTGCGATCGAAGATGAAAAACTGGTAGCAGGTGCAGGTTCTCCAGAGACCGAACTGTCCCTGAGGTTAAGGGAGTACGCATCTTCGTTGAAAGGCAGGGAGCAGCTCGCAGTGACAAAGTTCGCAGAAGCGCTTGAGGTTATCCCGAAAACCCTTGCTGAGAATGCGGGACTTGACCCCATAGATATGATGGCTGAACTTCGAAGCCAGCATGAAAATGGGAACAAGGATGGAGGTCTTAATGTTTACACCGGAAAAGTGGAGAATATGTGGGAGAACGGCGTTATCGAACCTCTACGGGTGAAGACACAGGCCATTTATTCAGCGACCGAAGCAGCGATCATGATATTGAGGATCGATGATGTTCTCGCGGCTACGGGCGGCGGCGAGGCAGGAAGTTGCGGCCAGGGTGGCGCTCCATGCGGCGGTATGGGAGGCATGCCTCCCGGAATGATGATGTAGGTTTACTTTCACCCCGCTATCATCGAATCTAAATATCTAAAAAGTCTTGATTGGTTGCGGATTGAGAAGATGGTATTTTATTCTCAATCCTCATCCCCTAAAAAAACATATATCCTTGCAGGATAATTCTTGATTATGCTTACAGAATCAGAGGGAGAGCTGGCAATAAGGCTTGCCCGCAGTGCTATTGAAGAATGTCTCAAGAATGGAACAAAGATAAAACCTGATGACCTGCCCCCGGTGTTCCGTGAAAAACGCGGTGTCTTCGTTACCTTAAATGAAAAAAATGATACGAAACAGCTCCGCGGCTGCATAGGCCGCCCATATCCGATATTGCCACTCGGGGAAGCTATAATAGTATCAGCCATTAATGCAGCCAGGGAGGATCCACGTTTTCATCCTGTAAAACCAGAGGAGATAGGAGACCTGGTCATTGAGATTACTGTACTCACTGTGCCTAAGCGCATCAAAGCAAAACCCAAAGAAATGCCTGACAGTATAGTCATCGGAAGAGACGGGTTGATAGTTGCAGCAGGCAGGTGCCAGGGACTCCTGCTTCCGCAGGTGGCGGTGGAGCATGGTTTTGATAGCACTGAATTCCTCTGCCAGACATGCATGAAGGCCGGACTCATGCCTGATGCGTGGCTTGAAGGTGCAGAGGTCTATTCTTTTGAAGGTCAAATATTCGGGGAGTTAGAACCTGGGGGAGAAGTAAGGGAAAAAATAATTACCCAATGAACGTTAAACAGTGTTAAGGAGTGTTAATATGTCTGAAATGCGTATATCGGAAAATTCTTCGAGTGAGGAAATCCTCCCTTTTGCAGAAATGGTACATGAATTGCTCTCTCTTCCTGTCACAATGAGAAGCAAGAACAAAAAAGGGGTAAGGCTTGAGAGAGGAAAAGTGACTGATATGGATTACACCGGTCCTGTACTCGAAGAGGCTTTTGTAAAGAATACAGTGATCCATACCATTCCAGACAGGGGAGCCTATAAAGGAATACCTGTAGTTGTCACTCCCTTAAAGGACAATGACGGAAAACCGATAGCCGCAATCGGCGTCGTGGATGTTGTGTGCACCATCGACCTGGCAGCGGTATTCGGCAATTACCCGCAGATAGTGCGGCAGGTCGAGGAGAAGAAGAAAAGCACCTTTTGAGCAAAGAGTTAATATCCAATGACATATAAGTTAGCAGTCCACCAGAGGTAAATTATGGCAAGATTCCCAGAAGCGGAAAAAGTACTCTTACACATGAAGATATGCATGAAATGCAATGCGCGCAACTCATTACGTGCTACCAGATGCAGAAAATGCGGATATACAGGTCTTAGACCGAAATCCAAGGAAATAAAGGGCAAAGGAACGTAATTTGTAATGGGAGTAGAGGAACGCCTCAACCAGTTAGTAGAAAAAGAAGGCGCAGTTCACCTAACTCTTATAGATCCCGATTCTCAGACCCCTGAAGTTGCAGGAAATATTGCACGGGAGGCAGCGCTCGGCGGCACTGACGCCATCATGGTAGGTGGCTCTACCGGAGCAACTGGGGGCACAGTTGAACAAACAGTAAAAGCCATAAAAATAGCCTGCGATCTTCCGGTCATACTGTTCCCGGGAAATGCCGGGGGTTTGAGCGAGAACGCAGATGCGGTTTTTTTTATGAGCCTTCTCAATTCCAGGGATGTCAATTATATTACTACGAATCAGGCGATCGGGGCTCCATTGATATATAAACACGGTATTGAACCGATATCCATGGCGTATATCGTGATAGAACCCGGAGGAGCTGCGGGCTGGGTTGGAGATGCGAGGTTGATACCAAGGAATAAACCCAAGCTGGCTGTTGCATATTCACTTGCTGCAAAATATCTCGGTATGCACTATATATATCTGGAAGCCGGGTCTGGCGCGGATAAGCCCGTGCCTGTTGAAATGGTAGCTGCCGTCAAAAAGGCAGTGGGGAAAACAACAAAGGTTATCGTTGGAGGTGGGATCCGCGATGGGCCCACAGCCAGAGAAAGGGTAATGGCTGGCGCAGATATGATATGCACGGGCACGGTTGTTGAACAGGTCGGGGATGTCAAAGGGAAGATAGAAGAGCTTGTCAATGCGATCAAATCTCGAAGTCATTGACCAGATTCGCTTATTTTCTTTATGCTATCTTTAAATGAAATAGGCTCAAAACCGAAAATTTTCTTAAGGTCGTTCGGTTCACATATCATATTGTTACGCAATGATTCTATCAACCAGTAAACAACATCCGGATTCACCGGTGCAAGCTTCCCGAGAAACATTGAAGAAACCCGGTGCCACGAACCAGGTATCCTTATAAATATCCTTTTCAGTCCAATTTCTTTGGCATATTGCTGCATCAGTTCTCTGTATGTCAAAACCTGGGAACTGCCTATATCAAAGCTTCTGTTAATGGTCTCCTTTTTATCGAGGCATTCCACCAGATAACGTATCACATCCCCGATATAAATGGTCTGAACTTTCGAATTTTCCCAGTTGAAAACGGGAACTATGGGAAATTTTCTCACAACAGTGTCAAGGATTTCAAAGGCCGCGCCACCCCTGCCAATTATTACCGAAGCCCTGAAGATCGTATAATCGATGCCGCTCTCCTTGATGATCTCTTCCACTTCTCTCCTGCTGGCAAGATGGTGCGAGAGCTTCTCGCGGGGGTTGCTCATGCCTGTGAGATGGATTATCCTTTTGACTCCATTGGTCTTGCACGCTTTGACCATATTTGTGACGGCAATTCTGTCCAGTATGTCGAATTTTTTCTGCTCTTTTTGCTCACCCATCATGTGAATAAAGTAGTAAACAGTATCAACACTTGCTGTTGCACTAAGAAGCGAGTCATAATTCAAAACATCCCCTGATACGTAGTTGATATCAGGATTTTCGGAGGGTAAGGATTTTCGGGAAAGGCATCTGACAGGGATTTTTCTTTCGGACAGTGCCTTCAGGACATGCCCTCCTATAAAACCGGTCGCTCCGGTGAGCAGAATCATATATATTTCTTGGTTCGGTTCGGTATTTAATTTACCTGTCCACTAATGCCCGAGCCTGTATCTTCAAATGAGATACAGGAGCTCAAGGCATAAACCACCATATCCCCACCACCCAACCTGCCAAACACACATACCACCATTCTAATTTTGCATTCATTGGTCTATTAATCGACAAGTTAGTAAATAAACATTATAGTATTTAATATTTATGGTCGAGATTTAACAAATATAATTAGAGTCTATATAAATAACGACAAGATTTAATAATTATTATTTTGACCTCAATCATTAAAATTCAGGACTGCTTAAATAAAGACAAGATATATAGCCAATGAAGAAAATTAACCATATATGCATACTGCATTTCTTGAAAAAATCTTTGGCAAGACCGCTCAACTGACAGTTCTGGAATTCCTTCTTAATAATAAAGATAACGATACATATCTATCAGGGATTGCTTACGAGACCGGTCTTTCCCATTCCACAGTGTCAAGGGTTATCGAACCGCTCCTGGAGCAGGAGATAATAAAAGAGAGATCGCTTGGCAAGCAGATCAGGATATTCAGGTTGAACCAGGAGAGTGAGCTTACAAAATATTTACTTAAAGTATATATTGATTTGAAAAACATGACTAACAATGCCGGTGATAAGCAATGAAAAGCGATATAGATAATAAAATCATTGAATTAATAAAACGAGACGAGAGTATATCTTATTCAGAGATATCCCGAAAACTGGGGGTTCCGGAAGAAGAGGTTGAAAGAAGGATAAGGCATTTTTCTGATACAAGGCAAAAGATCCTGATAGTGGACGATGAGATGGATGCTCTATTACCGCTCAAGAGGTCCCTTGAAGCTGATGATTATAATGTTTTCGAAGCCTATGATGGTCATGAGGCGATCAGAAAGTCAAAGAATGAAATACCGGACCTGGTAATTCTTGATCTTATGATGCCGGGAATGGATGGATATGAGGTATGCAGCAGGTTAAAAAAAGATGAGGTTACGGAGAAGATACCGATAATCATGCTGACAGCCAGGGATGAAATAAGGGATAAAGTGGAAGGTTTCGAGATCGGGGCGGATGATTATGTAACAAAACCGTTCAATCTCAGCGAACTGAAAGCCCGCATTAAAAGAATCCTTAGAAAAACAAAAATATAATTATGTAATTGAGTACGTAGGGGTTAGACCTTGGGTATACGGTCCGAACTGATAATATTTTTCCTGCTTATCTCAGTAATCCCCCTGTCCATCGTTGTTTACACATCCTATAATTACGGCAAAGACGCTATCAGTGCTTCCGTGACAGACAGCCTGCTGGGTGCGACTGAAAATGCGGGACATGCGATAGATAACTGGATGGAGGCAAGAAAGGATGATGTCCGTATTATCTCCCGGATAGCAGCGAATTCAAAAAAAGAAGAACTTCATGAATACCTGAATACATTCGAAAGCGAGCACGAAGGTGTATACGAAGAGTTTTTTATTATGAATCCTGACGGCGATATCATATTCTCCACGCTTAACAACACGGGAAATGCAAGCATGAAAACTTATTTCACAGAAGCTGCCAGGGGAAAGATGTTTATTTCGGATGTTTCTTTTTCTGCCATCACAGGTTCTCCTGAAATAATGATAACCAACCCCATCAGGAAGAATGACACGATGACAGGAATAATGGGAGCAAGGGTCAGTATGGAGAACCTGTACAGGATCATAGATGGCATTGATATCGGAAAGCTCGGCGAGATATTCATGGTAAATAAAGACGGGGAGCTTATCTTCCACAAAAACAGGTCCATGATACTGCTTGAAAAAATCAACAATAATCTCGCGGTCCGGGAAGTGACATATGAAAAGAACGGAGCAGGGGAATATGTCAACTATAAGGGTGAGAAAGTCCTCGGGTCGTATTACTGGCTGCCGCTTTACAGATGGGGGCTCATTGTGGAGAAGAACAAGGATGAGGCTTATGCAGAAATCCTGGTTCTGGGAAGGCTTACCGTTGCCATCTCCTTTCTTGCTGTCCTTTGTGTAGTCCTTTTGGCTGTTGTTATCTCAAGGAGGTTGACAGAACCCGTAAAATCACTGGAGGAAGGCGCCCTTGGTCTTGTGAAGGGGAACTTCAAACCAGTCCCCGTCTCTTCAAAAAATGAGATCGGAAGGCTTACAGAAATATTCAACCAGACCGCAAAAGAACTGCTGGACATAAGAAAAAGACTGGAAGCAAAAATCGAAATTGCAGACAAAGACCTGGCAGAAAAGAATAAAGAACTCATTGTTGCCAATGAAGAATTAAAAAAACTGGATACATTAAAATCGGATTTCATATCTCTTGTCTCACATGAACTCAAGACGCCCCTTTCTGCAATAAGGACGTCTGCAGAGTTCCTCGAATCAGAGGATGTGACAGATATGGCAGTCCAGAAAGAGATGCTTTCGATCATAATAAGGAATATTGATCGACAGACGCTGATGATAAATGAAATACTTGACCTATCAAAGATCGAAGCTGGTAAGATGGAGTTTAAAATGGAAGAGGTGGATTTCCAGGAAATCGCGAATGTCACTCTTGAAAATATCGGCCAGCTCGCGTTGAAAAAAAATATAACCATTTCAATGAATATTCCCGGGAAACTTTCTCCACTCTTCGCCGATAGGGAAAAGCTTATTATTGTGTTGAATAATCTCCTTGGAAATGCATTGAAATTTACACCAGACGGTGGGAGAATCATTCTGTCTGCAAAAGAATTGAAGGATAGTATCGAAATCAACATTGAGGATAATGGCATCGGGGTAGAGAAGGATAAATTAGAGAGAATATTCGATAAATTCTACCAGGTGGATAGTACATCGCGGCGAAAAATCGGCGGAAGCGGACTTGGGTTATCAATATCAAGCGGTATCATCAGGGCGCATAATAGTGAAATTCTTGTGGATAGTGAGCTTGGAAAAGGGAGTAGGTTCTATTTCAGGTTAAAAAAGGTAGTAAGATCATGAAAAAGTATGTCTACGCAATCATAGTTGTATTGATAGTCGCATCTGCGGGGATTATTATATACGAGAAATCCCAGGCTAAAAGAACTATCTACGTTGTTTCCATGACCGCGGATGAAATGTCCCGGGCATTGAAGAACGGGACTATAAAAGGATTCATTTCATGGGAACCTTATGATTCAAAAGCCGTTACTTCAGGTTACGGGAGGTATCTTGTCAATTCCAGAGATATCTGGAACAATCACCCCTCATGCATCATTGCAATCTCTGAAGACTTAAAAGATGAGGATATGATAAGAGCCCTTCTCTGGGCACATATGAAGGGTACAAGATTCATTAATGACCCGGCAAATAGGGAAAAGGTCTTGAAGTACGGTTCGGAATTTACGGGGGTTGACAGGACAACAGTGTCAGAAGCGATCAATAATACCGTGTATCAAGAATTCCCGGATCTGAAAGAGACAAAGAAAGGATTTGAGATACTGAATGAAGCAGGGACTTTCAAAAAGAGCCAGGATTACAACGATCTGGACGGGTTCCTGTCCAGTATAATACTTGACAGATATTACAATGATATCAGAAAAAAACTGGAGGATAATCCTGACTGGGCGCCGCCAGCTGTTAACGGGAGCATGAGGTTCGGCTATCTGGATGGCAATCTGCATGAACTCGCTATGTATGTGGCAGAGAAAGAGGGCTATTTTGAAAAAGCAGGCCTGGTCCCGGGAAAGAATATCCAGTTCATAGGTTACAGGAACGGTCTGGCAATAATGAATGCCTTTGATCACCGGGAAGTGGATGCCGCAACACTTGGAATGACACCGGTTTTAAGATACAGGATAAACGACAATGGCAGGGTTAATATCATTGGGGGGGTAAATTCGGGTGGCTCATCGCTTATAGTTGGGGCAGATTCAGATATTAACTCTATCGATGACCTGAATGGAAATACGATAGCCACCCCCGGTTTTGGATCGTGCCAGGATGTGGTTATGAGGAAGATGTTCGAAGGGTTCGAAATAAAAGCGAAATGAAGTTCTTATTTCAGGCAGTTATTTACTTTTTTCTCAAAAACCACAAGTAATATAAATCCTGATAACAATCAGTCAGCCAATGAAAGCATACAGGTCATACGAGGATCTACCAAAGATAAAGCTTCCACTTGGCCAGGAAGTCTTCATAAGCGACAGCACCATCCGGGACGGCTCACAGATGCCCGGAATAGTGATGAAAAAAAGGCACAAGACGGAGATTTACGAGTATCTTCATAAGATCGGGATCGAGAAGCTTGAGACTTTTGTGTATAACGAACGGGACAGGGAAGCAGTCAAAGAAATGCTTGACAGGAACTATGAGTTCCCTGAGGTCACAGGATGGGCGAGAGCAAATCCCAAGGACATTGATTTTGTGCTATCCATGGACGGTATCAAAGAAACAGGTATCCTCATGTCTGTTTCGGATTCTCATGTCATGGATAAGATGGGTCTTAAAAGCAGGGAGGAGGCCCGGAAGAAATATACCGATGCATTGCAGTATGCTGTTGACCATGGGCTCAGGACCCGGGCCCATATAGAAGACATGACGCGTGCTGACAATGAAGGTTTTGTTTTCCCTCTCGTCGAAGAACTTCTAAAGATCGATCCCGATTGTACAATACGTATTTGCGATACAGTTGGCTTTGGGGTGCCATTCCCTGAAGTAGATGAACCCTACGGAATACCGTACATCGTTAAACGATTGCGCGAGATCGGTACGCGGAATATTGAAACCCATGTCCATGACGACTTTGGGATGTCCGTTGCATGCTCCATAGCAGGATACTGGTATGGTGCGAACTGGTCGAGCCTGACTTTCCTGGGTATAGGCGAAAGAGCCGGGAACGCGGAGCTTGAGAAGGTCGTTCTTTTCCTTATACAGCGGATGGAGGGATTTGAGAAGTATGATCTAAGGTCCGTTACTGAATTTGCACGATTCATGGAAAGGGAGATCGGCATAAGGGTGCCGCGCAATAAATCAGTCGTGGGGAAAAACATTTTTGCTCATGAAAGTGGCATTCACACTGCGGGCATCATAAAGAACCCATTCACCTATGAACCATATCCGCCCGAGATCGTGGGCGGAAAGAGAGAACTGATGATAGGCGATTCGTCGGGGCTTGAGGTGATAAGGTATAAAGTTGAGGAAACCCTGAACGAACTGATGCACGTCGCCATCAAGGTTGAAAAGAACGATTCCCGCGTGAAAGCCATCCAGGATGAGATACAAAAGTTGTATAACGAGGAGAAACGCGTTTCTGCTATCTCGGATGAGGAGCTCAAGAAATATGTTGAGAAGTTTTTCATGCTTGAGTCCATAATCGAGGAGCACAGTGCGAATGGGTTGAATAACTCAGGAAAGGGAGAGAAGTAACAAGGTTTAGCTATTTGCTTTGTTAGTGATGGATTCATATTAGATGTGTTCGACATCAATTCTATGCATTTATGTAATAAGAAAAGGCTTATTAAAAGATGAGCATAAAAAAAATTGCTGTAGCCTGACACTAACGCGGAACTTCATCCTCTGGCTTATGCCGCTGTCGGTCACCGTAACCCTTGCGTCAGGCTTTATCGCGTGTACCGCATTGGGGTTGTCTGTACGGTCATCGATTTGGCATTGCCGTTCTCCCGCAAGGACCTATCAACACGATTTTGTCCAGATTTCGTAGGTCTGGATATCATCATATTACTTTTTTAACTATATAGGGTTATCCGCGCCGTGGGATTGGCATATGCCCTGCGGTATATTCGGGCGACTCAGGATCATATCGGGAAAGTCTGGCTTCAATATTAGCTTCCCTCCAGGATTATTTCTGCGCATGGCAGAACCATTTATGTGCATGGAAAACCCGCAGGTTTCGGCAATCATCCTCTAAGCATTTTCATAATATCATGTTTGGTAATCATGCCAATTACCCTCCCTTTTTCAAGTACAAGAACAGCCGGATTCTTTTCGAGAATCCTCGAGACAGAATTTGTATCTGCTATGGGAGAAACAGTTGGGAAGGACTCACCCATTATGTTGCGCACCAGTAGATGGGACACTTTTTTTATGTCCTGGTCCGTCATCGAACTCACTATCTGGTCAGTTGAGATGCTGCCCACCGGCACTCCGTTGTCGATGACCGGCATCTGGGAAAAGCCGTGCTTTTCCATGATCCTGGCGGCATCCTCTACCGAACTATCCGAACTTGTGTGGATGATGGGTGAATGCATTATATCCTTGACAATGACCTTTTCTTTCCTTGCAGCGTCAAAGGCATTGAATATCTTGCCCAGTGTGGATAGTCTGGGGTCGACGTCCCCTGATTCGATGCGCGCGATAAGGGGCTGGCTTACGCCGGCGCGCGAGGCGAGGTCATGTTGAGTGAGACCCAGCTCAAGCCTCAGTTTCTTCATATCGTCGGGCGCGGGCAGGAACATTATATTACTATGGGTAATAAGTTGTATATTAGTATTGCTGTGACAATTTTATCTGCGTAAAGGCTATTAATTATGAGTGTTTTATGGTGGCTGTGATTAAATGGCAGCAAAGAATTTTTTTATTTATTTTCTCATAATGTTATTGACAGTCTATCCGGCATCAGCAGGAGGAGTGAACCTCAACAGGTGGGTTTTGAACGTAACGCTGCAAGATAGCGGGCTCGTTGAAGAAGTCATACAGGCTGAAATCGAGAACGTTGGACCCTCCCAGCTTGATGGTTTTTCCTTCGAAGTTCCTGCTTCAGGTGTCAGGATAATATACGATTTTGATCACACATCAAGCTTTACAGGCCAGGTCGTTGAACAGCAAACGATCTCTGGAAAAACGAAAATCACCGTCAATTTTAACAGTTCTGTTGAAGCGGGAAAAAAATGGGATGGACGCATTGGATTTACCGCAGAAAACTGGGTAGCAAAAGCAGGTCCAGATTATTCTATAGATATCCCGATCGAGGCACCTCAGGCTATTGTTTCAGGGAAAAACACCGCCATATCCGTATCTCCGGATGCAGATATCAGGGCGCAGGTATTTTTTCCAAAGGGGGTTGAAGTAACTTTGGCTACGCCGCAGCCTTTCAGGATACTTTTCCAGTACGGTCATATGGTCCCCACATGGTCTCCTGATAAAATGCACATCGGGGACAAGCTCAGTATAAAAGGCTCATTTTCAAGCTCATTAAATAAAATAGTTGAGACCGATGATAAAATCAGGTCATTATCTTCCCGCATAAAAGAGGCGAAAAATCAGGGCAAGAATGTTTCAGATGCAGAGATCCACCTCAGGAATGCGGAGGATTATAATACGAACATGGCACTGGCGGCATTCTGGGAGAAAAGGGAACAGGATGTCCTGAGTAATGTTGGGTATGCTAATGACGAAATAAAACTGGCAGAAGATAGCCTTTCAGCGATGGGATCGCAGGAGAGCCCCCAAACCACAGTGACTGCCGGCAAAAAAAGCCCAGGTTTTGAAGCACCTGTTTTGATTACCATGATGGCCTTGTATCTGTTCTTGAGAAAACGAAAATATTGAAACTAATTTTTTTCAACTGTGAACAAATGCCGGCGAGTATTACGCAATCTTTAAATACTTTCCTATGATGATGAGGATGCACGAGAGGCCGCAATTATATTGCGGCATAACTTAGTCTACTCAGGAGGAAAATATGGCAAAAATCATGCATGCACAGACAGTTCTTACAATGGAAGACATTGAAGCTCTGAAGGAAAAGACTGGAGAGAGCAGCACCAAGGATGCGCTGGCCAAAGCGGTCTCACATTATCTCGAGTGCGAATATACACAGGTAGAGGATATGTGGGCCAAGAAACTTGAAAAAGTCGTAAAGCGAAAACAGAGGGAAGAATAGCTCTTATAGTGGGGATTGATTACTATTCCGCCGGGAATCGTCCAGAAGAATTCCCACCGGCTACTACTATAACCTCATTCTCCCTATAATAAAGAAATCAACCTGTGAGTTGACAGTGCCGTAGATCATTTCCTTTTTCACGCTATTAGCAAGCCGCACTGCACGCGAAAGCTGCTGAAGAGAAAAAACATATTTGTTCTCTATGGCATGGACAAGATATTCAGAATGAGATAGACTTGATTGATCTTCATAGCTCCTGTAGACTCGAAAATGCGTACCGAATTTAAAGCCTGTTTTGGGAATGAGTCCGCTGTTCCGTAGCTTTTCATAAACCCTGTATTTCGTCATGAAATCGGATTCGATTCTAGATGCAAGCCTTGAAAATTCATCGAAGTCAAGTCTTTCATTATTTCTGCTTTCAATCTCTAGAACCTCCTTGTTCAAAAGGTAAGCAGATTCGACAAGAGATAGTTGTAGATGTCCTTCATCCATGAGTTTGCCAAAAAATCCCTCCTTATGCAGTAAACTTGATGCTTTTGAATCCCAGACCATGCATCTGTCCTCGAGCAGACTGGCCACTGAAAGTGCCTTATTGATCTTGAATTCGCAGGATCCTGATGGGATTGTTTTTCTGACCTCATAGAAGGTAATATCGCTCTCCTCATCCACAATTGCCAGGATCAAACGTTTCTTCAGATTATTAACGGTTTCAAGATGCTTTTTTAGATCGGAAAGCAAAAGCGGTGTCCTTTCTGAAGTTATAAGGACAAAAAAATCCGAAGGGGTCTTGCCGGGATGTCCCCCACGGGGATATACCCTGAAACCTGTAACTCCAGGCTGGGCATAGTATCCACGTTCTCTCAGGTCTTTGTAAACTATATAAAATAATTCGAAATTTTTCAATATAGCCGATGCTCTCAGGAAGAACTGTTTAAAATCGAGTTTTTCCCCTTCACACTCCACAGATATTTTTCCAAGGCGGGCAAGATATGCACTCTCAGGCAGAGAGAGTTCGAGAATATTCCCTCGGGGGCGCCCATAAAAACTTGTATTGTATAATTCATCGATCCCGTTTTTTTCGATCACCACGATATTTTCGATCAATTTCCCTGATAGCGTCATATTTTCAAATATCCCCGAAGTCTATTTTTCCACCTATGGAAAGCCTGAATCTTTCGATCGCACCTGCATTCATCTCGATAACATATTTAACGTTCTTCACTGCTTTATAACCGGTCCAGGGGTTCAACCGCAAGAGTCCGGTAATCTTCTTTTCTTCATTTAAAAAGACAACATCAATTGGGAAACGCATGAAAAGCATGTGAATATTGACAGGCATTGGTCTATTCATCACAAATATCATGGCGAATTCCGGTGGAAGGCTTTTTCGGAACATCAAACCCAGCATCTGGTCTAATAAACTTGTTGCCAACTCTACATTTTTCGCAATCTCCAAACCATTATATTTTAATACGTGAAGCATTAAGAAGTTATATAACACTCTTACGTAATATAAGAATGGAGGTATTAATCCAACAAATGAGTTCAGAAATGTGTACTGTCTGTGGATTGCCAAAAGAGCTTTGCATATGCGAAGAGGTGGCAAAAGAACAGCAGAGAATAGTCATCAAAGTAGATACGCGAAAATATAAAAAAGAAGTTACTGTGATAGAAGGTCTTAATCCCAGTGAGATTAATTTGCAGGAGTTAACGACGTATCTGAAATCTAAATTCGCATGTGGTGGAACGATAAAAGATAATGTTATCGAACTTCAGGGGAACCATAAGAACAGGATGAAGAACGTGCTTATACAGAAAGGCTTCTCACCTGAACAGATAAAGGTGTAAAACTTTAATATATATCCTACAATCTTTTTTTCAGAACAATTAAATCCTACTGTTGAAAAATTAGTATGGAAGTGGGAACCACTTCCATTGAAATCATTTTATTGGGGCTTATCCAGGAGTTTTGTCTTTGAAAGGAGCCTTCCGTCCTTTGCATGGGGTTTTCTGAGCACCGAATCGTTCGCCTTCTCCATTTCACGCGCCTCATCCGCAAGCCTGGCTGCGGCACGAAGAGCCTCATGTCCCGCGGCTGCCGTGGTCGCGATCTGGTCTACCTCTTTCAGTACGAAGCATGCAGGAAAATCGATCTCAGCGACCTTTGTGGCTATGTGAAGTGCTGCAAGGGCTTTGGCCTTTGCATATGGATTTGCGAACCCGGCGCTCTCAACGCATTTTTCAGGCTTTGCCAGGATCTTTGGCAGTGACAGTGGCTTTGTGCCTGCTGCTACCTGGTCGATGACCTTGTCTATCTCTGTTTGGACGAGCCTGATCGGGCCGCAAACGGACAGGATTTTTGCTGCATCGCTGTTGAACGCCACCATCTCCACAGGGTCAAGGAATTCTCTCTTTGCCCCTATCAATGGATCAACCGGCAGTATTATGTAACCGAATCCAGCCTGTTCCAGTTTCTCCCTGTCCTCTTTCTTGGTCGGACCATCAGAGATTACTATCGTAGGTGTGTCTTTCCAGACATCTCGCGCCGCCGTTGGTCCTGGAGCGCTTGAGTTGGGGCTTATCATAACAACGAAGTCAGGCCCCCAGTTCTTGAAGGATGCCGTTTCTGCTGCTTCATCCTTCCCCATCTTGGCCCCCGTTCCGAATACACGTACAGCAATTCCCTCTCTCGCCGCTATCTCATCAAGTAACAGATCGATTACCTGTGAGGTTCCTAAATTTCCAAGTTTTATAAAACCTATCTTTACGACCATATTTTGATCACAGGGTGAGATTCGCATGGTTCATTTATAAGTTTTTTGAAATTGTTCTGCTATTTAAAAAGTTATATAAAAATTGACAACCTATGCATGTTAAATAAAAGCTGGAATAAGATGACAAAACCCGATTCAATCCTGGAAATCAGTTGCGGAAACCACTCAAGATTGTACGAGACCAAAGGTAAGGAGTGGAAGCTCTTCGTAGGTATAGATGTCAAAATGGGCCTCTGCAGGCAGGCAAAGAAGCAGGGGCTTGAAGTGGTTTGCTGCGATGCGTTCAACCTCCCGTTCAAGCCAAAATCATTCCAGGACGTGTATATACAGTGTTACACAGCGTTACTTGAAAAAGATGCATTAAGCGATGCCTTCCAGAAAAGCGATTACGATGAGTTCTGTGAATTCATGGGACGGGAGATAGACTATGCCTGGCAGGTCATAGACCCTTTCTACGAACTCTTGCTGGAATGCAAGCAGGTGAGCGGCCATATAATATGCCTCCCATCATGCAATCTTGAGATGAACAGGTATCTTGTGAACGCTGTCAAGAATTTGCCCAGCGTGACCGTAGATGTCGAGCAATCAAAAAACTGGGGTGGAAAGAAAGAGGCTTGCGTGATGTACCTGGACATTGACTGCACAATTTATGTCTGATTACAAACATTTTTAACAATCAAAAATAATATTGAGGTCGATGGTTCGAGTCCTTGCAACCGGCACTTTTGATATTCTTCATCCCGGGCATATTTTATATCTTTCTGAGGCAAGGGGGCTAGGCGATGAGCTTTATGTTATAGTGGCGCGGGATTCGATGATAAAACACAAACCAAAGCCCATTATTCATGAAGAGCAGAGGCTGGCTATGGTTGCGTCACTAAGAATGGTAGATATGGCGATGCTTGGAAGCGAGAAGGATATGTTCGAGCCCCTCCGCGAAATAAGACCGGATATCATTGCCCTTGGGAAAAACCAATTTTTCAGGGAAAAAGAGCTTGAAGATCAATTAAGAACTCATGGTATTAATGCAAAAGTAGTACGAGTCAGGTCATTCGAGCAATGTGAACTGTGCAGCAGCGGGGCAATCATTCGAAAAGTTCTTGAGCGATATGGAAAATCATAATACCGCTTCCATGCGTGCGAAAGCTTCCTTTATTCGCCCCTGCGATGTGGCATACGATATCCTTATAAAATCTTTCCCGGCTTCTCCGAACGCAGAACCCGGAGTGGTTGCAATGAAGGCTTTGTTAAGCAGCAATTCTGCTATCTCTTCTCCGCTCCCGTATTCGCTCACATCTGCAAAAGCGTAAAAGGCCCCGTCGGGTCTTGCACATTTGATGCCGAGTTTATTCAAACCGCTGACGAGGAGATCTCTTCGTGCCCTGAATTCACTCACCATGTCTGCAATACACTTCTGGTCACCCTGGAGGGCTGCCAGACCTGCATACTGGACAAAAGACGTCGCCTGGCTAACAGAATGCGAGTGCAGTTTAAGCATCTGTTCATATACTTGCTTTGGGGCGCTCACATACCCGAGCCGCCATCCGGTCATCGCGTATGCTTTTGAGAACCCATTGACCGTTATCGTGAGTTCCTGCATCCCATCCATTGAGCCAATGCTGATGTGTTCCTTGTCGTAGATGATCTTCTCGTAGATCTCATCTGAAAGAACAAGGATATTATTATCAATGGCAAGGTCAGCGATCTCTTTTAGATTTTTCTTGCCGTAAACGCCGCCTGTCGGATTGCATGGACTGTTGATAACAATGACTTTTGTCTTTTTTGTGACATAGTCGGCTACATCGACTGGTAGGAAACCGTTATCGGTGGATGTGGGTGCCCAGACCGTCTTAGCCCCGGCGAGCTTCACGCAGGGATCATATGATACCCATGCCGGATCAAAGAGGATTGCCTCATCGCCTTCCTGCAGTACTGAAAGCATAACCTCGAAAATTGCCTGCTTTGCTCCAGGAGTAACGATTATGTTGCCGCTCTTGGCCTCGATTTTATTTTCGGTTTTCAGTTTTTCAGCGATGGCCCTGCGCAGTTCTGGTATCCCGGGCGAAGGGGTATAATGCGTCTCTCCCCTGTCAAGGGAAGCCTTAGCTGCTTCGATTATATGGGCAGGAGTAGTAAAATCGGGCTCTCCAAGGCTGAAACTTATTATATCTTTACCCTGGATTTTTAGTTCACTGGCAAGGTTTGATATCCTAAGGGTCGCCGATTCCGTTATGGTCTGAAGGCGTTTTGCAGTCATAAAGTATAACTCACAGACTCTTTCCTGATATTTAAGTCATTCTGAAAAGGAGTTCGCATACCTGGTCTAATGGCTGGACTGTAATTAAAATATATTATATAATGCCCCCTCCTTCTTTTTTCTATCGCAATCTTTATATATCATAATGTAATGATTATAATTATAATGATGGGCAAAAGCAAGGAGGATAACAGGACGAGAGGAGACGAAAACAATGACCGAATCAAACGAGGTAGTACTTTGGATGGAAAAGTGCGCACCAGAGCGGCTCACGGCAAACAAGGTAATGCTGTGTACAAGGAACATATTCCTGCTTGAAAACATGCGTGACATATTCATAGACGAATATGTGGCTATCTTAAAGGGGAGCGGGAACGCCGGAATAGTCAAACCATAATTATTTTTATGCACACAGAAAAGATCAAGCGCTGTCCTGAATGTATTCGCCCCGTCTGCCAGCGGATCATTACATTGACTAAAAAAGATCAATATCAAAAAAGGAAAATGTCATAATAACCAAATAATAACCACAATGAGAATTTGAATTATGCCAGGATGTAAAGAACGGAAATGCCCGTGCAGGCTCTGGGTAAATTGTCAAAATTATGTAGATATGCAAAGGCAGGCACGGAGGCTCAGGAATAAGGAATATGACTTCTACGATTGGTATATGGACAACTTCCGTTGGGAAGCCCAGATGGTCGATGCAATTGTGAATGGATAAATTAGCTTGCTCTGTTTCAATGCGAGTACATAATAGAAAAAACCAATAAAAAACAGTCAGGTCAAATATGGACGAAACGGATATCCAGCAAATAGTGGAACAACGTAAAGAAAGTTACGATATGAAACAAATCGAAAAAGAATTAAAGCAAATACGCGATAAGTCTTCAAATGGTTAAAAGATCTTTTTTGAGTGAATTATTTCTCTTTTTTATTCCTTCAATCTTCTGACCATTTTTACAGCAGCTTCCACAGCGCGTTTCGCGTAGTCCACCCGCTCATGCGCATCAAGCCTGCTCATACCCGGACCTGATATCCCGAGGGTTATGGGTTTATTGTATTCGAGCGCAAGGTCAGCTATCTTCCTTGAAGCATGCTGTATCACTATCTCGTCATGTTTCGTCGCCCCCTGGATAACACATCCGATGGTGACCACGGCGTCGATATCCGCATCCTGGGCGAGTTTCTTAACCGCAAGAGGCATATCAAATACCCCGGGCACATATATGATCTTCTCGACAGATGCGCCCAGAAAACCTGCATGTTCTTTACCAAGCGCTTCCATCATAATGGTCAGGTCACGATTGAACTCCGAAACAACAAATCCCAGTTTAATATCACTCATTATTACACCTGGTCGTTATATTCTTTAAGAAGTCTATATATCTTGCGATTGATTTGGAATTATCATGCAGTTTTCATTTTTTTTGCATCCTTAAAGGATAAATTTAATAGCATTAGATTCTATGGGAGTCCAAAATTAGGAGATATTATGGCTGAAATAGAAAAATGTGTTTCATGCGGAGTAAATCTTGTTGAGCGAGGTTATGCACGGTTCTCGTGCCCGCAATGCAAAAAAGAACTTGGTAGATGCGTGCATTGCAGGCATCAGAGCAATCCTTACAAATGCCCGGGCTGTGGATTTGAGGGGCCGTGAGTAAATGGGTGAAGTTGCGGCCAAGATAAAGGTAATGCCTACAGGAATGGAAGTTGACCTGAACAAGCTCAAAGAAGCGCTTAAGAAGGCAGTTCCAGAAGGTGCGCGTTTGCACGGCTTCTCTGAAGAACCGGTAGCGTTCGGCCTGAAAGCCCTTATAGCAGTTGTAAAAGTCGGCGATATAGAGGGTGGAACCGAGAAAGTCGAAGAGGCCTTCAGTAAAGTCAGAGGGGTGGAAAGCGTATCTGTCGTTGAACTGGGCAGGATGTAGGAAAGACTCATTTTCCTGCATACATATTTTTTATTCGGGCCTGTAGATCAGGGGTAGATCGTTGCGTTCGCAACGCAAAGGCCGCGGGTTCGAATCCCGCCGGGTCCATTATTTCTCAGGAGTTTTAAAGAGCTTTCCTGTCAAGCTCTCCTGTTCTTATCCTGACCGCTTTCTCGACAGGAAGGACAAATATCTTTCCGTCCCCGATATTGCCTGAAAAAGCGTTCTCTATGATTATCTTAACGATTTCATCTGCGGTCTCTCTCGAGGTGAATATTTCAAGCTTCACCTTCGGTATGAAATCGACCGTGTATTCCCTGCCGCGCCATATCTGCTTAACACCTTTTTGCTGACCACGGCCTTTGACCTCCGTAACGGTCATGCTCCCGAATCCCTTAAGATCCAGGGCCTGTTTCACAGCTTCGAGTTTTTCGCCCCTGATTATTGCTTCGATTTTCTTCATTTTATCTTCCATCCCTCATGTTTGCCGTAAATTCCGGGTATGCCGAGATGCCGTGTTCTCCTATGTCGAGTCCCTGCAGCTCTTCTTCGGGTTTGACCCGCAGTCCAACCGTTCTATCGATGAGCGAGAACATGATATAACCCATGCCGAATGCCCATGCGACTGCTGCAGCTGCGCCGACAGCCTGGATATAGAGCTGATGGGAATTGCCTGCGATCAAACCGGTTATTCCCTGGTACGTGCCGTCCGCAAATATACCTACAGCCAGCAGGCCCCAGACACCATTTGCAGCATGGCATGCAACGGCCCCCACAGGGTCATCTATCTTCAGTTTCCATTCCACGAACCAGTAGGCTTTTACGAATATTATGCCTCCGATCAATCCTATCAAGACAGCGGCCCATGGAGCGACATAAGCGCTTGGCCCTGTTATTGCGACAAGTCCCCCAAGTGCCCCATTGCATATCATTGTTATGTCCGCTTTACCTGATTTGCTCAATAACAGGAAGCATGCCGAGGTTGCACCTGCCGCCGCGGCCATAAAAGTGTTCAGGGCTATTACAGAGATGCGAAGGTCGGTAGCCGCAAGTGTGCTTCCGGCATTAAAGCCGAACCATCCAAAAATCAGAATGAAGGTTCCTATGACTATGTAGGTAATGTCATGCCCCGGAATTACGTTCGGTTTTCCATCTTTATCATATTTCCCAATTCGCGGCCCAAGAAGATATGCTCCCGCGAGTGCCACAAATCCGCCAACGGCATGAACCGCGCCAGAACCCGCGAAATCCTTGACTCCCATCTGCGCTAGCCAGCCTCCTCCCCAGATCCAGTGCCCGTAAATCGGGTAAATGATCGTAGTAACGGCTAACGTATACAGGAGATATGCCTTGAATTTCAGGCGTTCAACCACGGCGCAGGCTACTATAGATACTGCCGCAGCTGCGAACATTATCTGGAATAGCAAAAACCCGGCGGAATAGTTGTTATAGGTTTGGCCCATTAATAGGAATCCGCTGTATCCTACATACTGGTTTCCCAGGTTCAGGCCAAGTGAGGGATTGGAGCCGCCGAACATCAGTGCAAAACCCACGGCCCAGAATGCCAGCGCACCGAGGGAGAAGTCCATAAAGACCATCGTGAAGAAATTCAGGGAATTTTTCACTCTGATTATTCCGGCACCAAGCATGGCAAATCCTACCTGCATGAAAAATACCAGGAAAGCCGCTAGCAGAAGCCATGTGAAATTTATGGATTGACTAAAGTCATTGTTTGTACCATCCCCGGCACTTACCGGGGAAATAAAAAACAAAGAAAGAATAATTAAGCACGCGAATTTTTTATTCATACCTACTACAGGATGCCTTTTACCTCTTTTTCATATATAATAATATCGTAATGAACTTTTAAAGATAGTGCGGCTGGATGGATCAAATTTATTTAGAATCCCTGAGTATAAGATTTTGGAGATATATATGGGATGTCCGAACTTTAAAAACTCGCGATGCATGCTTGACCCGAAATATCATAAGCCTGCTCAATCTGAAATAGCAAACTACTGCGGCACAGAAAATTATTACAACTGTCCGATAGTCAATAAATACAGCGGACTTGAAGGCATGTCCTGTTAACTGATCGGAAAGCCATTGTTTAATCGGTCGAACCGCAGTCTTGAGTGGATACAATAAATTGATTATCAGGAAAAAAATCGTCGAGACATTTACAAAAAGAATTGAGTCAGATCTGAGTTAGTGGTTCACAACATTAAAGATTGGAGGAAATATCAATGGAGGAAAAGATAGTAAAGGAACAGCTTGAATAGCAAAGAAAAGCATGGGTTTCGTGCCAGAAACACAACAGCTCGTTGGAGAACATGCACCTATATTTTTTTGGACATTGAAATGACATCAACCCTTCCGAACCAACTTGGTTAAATATTTAAAGCTAGAAGACCTTCCTTTAAATAACAGGGAGTGAGAAATATGAAAGCTGCGCAGATTAAAAAGTATGGAGGCAGTGAAGTTGTCGAGATCAACAAAAATGCACCAAAACCCACGGTATCTCGTGGACAGCTTCTCGTGGAGGTATATGCAGCCGGGGTAAATCCTGTCGATTGGAAGATCCGCGAAGGATATATGCAGCAAATGATGCCATTGAAGTTCCCAGCAACCTTGGGAATGGATTTTTCAGGCGTAATAGTAGAAGTCGGAGAAGGCATTTCCGGTTTCAAAAAAGGCGATGAGGTTTTCGGGCAGGCCAGCGTCTTAAACGGCGGGTCATTCGCAGAATATGCTTCAGCAGATGCAAAGGCCACGGCACGTAAACCAAAGAACTTCAGTCATGTTGAAGCAGCCGCATCGCCGCTTACAGGGGTAAGCGCCTGGCAGGCACTCGTTGATCATATGGGTCTTTCCAAAGGCAAAAAGATCCTCATCCACGGTGGCGCGGGCGGCATAGGGACAATCGCCATCCAGCTTGCTAAAAATCTGGGAGCATATGTGGCGACAACAGCGAGCGCGAAAGATCTACAGTATGTCAAAGAATTGGGGGCAGATGAAGCTATAGATTACAAGAATCAGTCCTTCGACAATCTTATACGCAACTATGACGCGGTTTTTGACACAGTGGGCGGCGAGACGTACGTTAAATCTTTCACAGTGCTCAAGAAAGGTGGTATAATCGTTTCTATGCTGGAGCAGCCTCGTTCTGAACTCATGAAACGATATGGGGTAAATGCCATAGCACAATTCACGCAGGTGAACAGTGAACGACTGTCCAAACTGGCCGAACTCGCAGATAAACGTGTCGTCAAAGTGCATGTTGACAAGACATTTCCTCTGGAAGAGGCAGTAGAAGCACTCGAGTATCTGCAAAATGGACATCCGCGAGGTAAGGTTGTCTTAAAGATAAAGAAAACCTGACTATTCATAAATTTTGAATGCCTTTAAAGATGCTTTGACCTTGCCAAGCAGTTCGTATCAGAAAAATTGGGTCACCGATAGCGTGGAATCTTGTCTCAAAATAATTCGGCATTATCTATCTGGACCCTTGCCATCTCAACTGCCGCCTTCGTATAATCCTTCCTGTTTATCCTCCCTTTCGTGAGCCAGCCAATGATGCCTTCTTCGTAACCGATTTCCGGTTTGCTTGAGATGGGAGTAAAAGCCTCAGATATCGTTATCCCTTCATCCACCACCCTTTTTGTGCACTGGGGCGGATATTCAAATGCGGGCCCAAGACCAAGATAAACTCTTCTTCCATCGTAGATGGCGCAGCAACAGAAGTTCATGTACCCGCTCTGTGTCTCAGGGACAGGGGCCATGCCGTCCTCTATTCCCACTGAGTATTCACACGCATCAAAAACCGCTTTGGCCCTGAAGATCGCGCCATGAATGATCTCGGGAAGGCCGAGGGGTTGCTCCTTGACCCCGGATCTGCATGCAAGGCCTTCAACATTGTACGAGGGGAAGACTTCTTTCACGGCATCGATCTTATTTTTGTTCAGTGAAGCCACTTTGATGCAATTTTTCATTCCGGGCATTTTCATTCAATTATCCTGATTTTTCTCCAGGGTTTTGAAGAATTTGATGAAATATTTCCAGCCGGTTTTGCAGAGATGCTCCCTCCCTTCCGGATCTTTCCTTACCCAGTCCATAAGGTAGAAGAACTGAGTTTTGTATTCATCAACGGTCTCATCAACAATAGCGGGAGGGTTCGGAACACCCAGTTTTCGAAGATATTCTACGAACAGCTTTTCCCCTTTATGCTGGGCAAGTCCGTTGATTTTGACCACCGAGAATCTGAAGCCCTCATTTTTCAGCCATTCAACGGTTTTATCATGGATGCATCCCGGGCATATCTCTATCTCCTCATTCTTGGAGACTTTTAGTTTATTAAATCCATTCTCCACAATACTCTGTGCGCCATAGAGGTAATTTTTCTTTTTAAACGTCTGGATGTTGAAATTCTCAATAGGAATTATGTCGTAATATAATTCCTCCGTTTCTTTGCGGATGACGATAATACCCACCCCTCCCACAGGTGTGCCCCAGCCCTGGTCGTCTATCTGGATGGTCATTTGGATTTGAATAGTTTGTCTTAATAGATAATATTATTTATGATAAGTAACAACATTGTTTTATGGTGAGGGCATGAAAATAATCAAAACTGTTCTTGTGCTTGCAGTCCTGTCTTCTGTTTTTCTCGGCTGTGTCCAGGCTCCGGTCGGGACACCCACACCAACCGCAAGTCTGACTGCGACCGCGTCTCCGACTGCGGTCCCAACTACTGTTATGCCATCACCTGTTCCGACAATAATCCCTTCGCCGGTAAAATATATAGTCTGGATAGACAGCGATTATGGTTTTTACACGATACGCGCAGTCCGGGGGAATCATTCTATCTTCCTTCCTCCTTACTTCGATATACTGAATTTTACTATCCGCGCAGGAGATAAAGTCAGATGGATGAATGATGACAGCTATGATTTCCCGCTCACCATTGCAAGCAGTGAAGGGCTCTGGACAGGGAGGACAGGGCTTATGCGCTACCAGGGAGAGCACTTTGAGTACATGTTCAATAAGACAGGAACATATGATTTCTCCATACAAGAATACCCCCGCATCGAGCATCAGAAAATAACAGTGATTCCATGAAAAATTTTAATATGAGATGTTAGAAAATCATAATTAAAAGACATTGACAACCTTTAAGTAATAAAAATTCGTAATATTACGAACAAGGAATCTGTATGGATTTTGTAGATCGAGTAAGAAAAAACCTTGAAGGAAAGCTGCGGATAGAGGACGGCAATTGCGGCACAACACACAAGGTGCTGAAAGAGCTATCACTGCTGGGGGGTAAAGCGGTTACCTGGGAGCGACCCGATGGCGTCGGATCAAAAATCCTTGATAATGAAGGAAATGTCGTGGGACAGGGGGAAGGCATAACCTGGCCTCCTGCCATCCTGTTTGCAATGGTGGAAGGAGGATTCTTCCCGAAGGATATTGAAACCGAACTGACAAAGTCCCTGCAATGCATAATCGATATGGAAAAGGTAGCGGATATCTATGGATACGGAAGGGTTGTCACTCCAGTTGCTTCAGCTTATAATGAAGTCTGGAAAAACGGCGGCAGGGTGGCGATCAGGCGCAATTCATGGGGAATAGAAGTGGCGTTCATAGACAAAGACGATAAAGAAATAGCTGTAGGCCCGATCTCTTATTGCCCGACGTGCGGCACGGCGGCGACTATCCCGCGGGCGCCAGAGCTTGCCAAAAAGATAAAGGAAGAGCTCAGGGACAAACGCAACACAGGTAAAGATAAGTACGAGCGCGGGATGGAGAACTGGTTCTTTTATAAGAACGACCGGGTTTGCTGCGAGATAAAGGAAAAAGGAATAGTGATCGGTAAGGCGATGAAATGCTGCATAGCCTATGCAGGCGTGGTAGCCGAAGTCCATGCCGGGATCGCGGGACCGAAATGGGGCGCTCTTTTCAAAGAATATTGCAGGATATGTCCCACGAAACTCTGCAGGAAAGGGAAAAATACCGGTGAAGAGGCCAATAATCTCATCAGCGAGCTTGAAAAAAGGGATATCACCACCGATGTAAGGCTTGACACGTACATCACAGCACTAGTAAAAAAGGATGATGCGCTCATTGGAAAAGGTATAGGCACAGTTTGCGCTTTTTCATCATTGCTCTATGCCGCAGCTAAATGCATACAGCTCAAATCCGAGATAGAGGTCGTCAGGTAACAGGATGCATGAGATCTCCATCGCCGGGGCCATTGTGGATGCTGTAATTGATGCCGCCAGGAAAAATGATGCCAAAAAGGTGGATGAGGTCTTTATCGAGGTCGGAGTGCTTACGGCACTTAATCCCGAACAACTGAGGTTCATTTTTGAAACTATAACCCGCGGGACAGTGGCTGAGGGAGCAAGATACAATATAAAAGTCATCAAACCTCTGATAAATTGTAAAAAATGCTCTTACAATGGCGAGATCGAATTCTTTGAAAAATTACACTTTTTCCTGCCTGTAATAAAATGCCCAAAATGCGGAGAAACGGATGTGGATATAACCGCAGGTCGTGAATGCTGCGTCAAAAAAATCAAGATAGAATGATCGGTATTTAATCAGCTTCGCCCTTCAGCAGTTCGTTAACAACATCCTGGGTCCGCAGGCTTCCTTCTGCTACGCGTTTTATCATTGGATAAATATACTTGCAATCATCGATATTGTTCCAGACATCAGGGCCGACATCCCTTATCACCTGGTCCATTATTTTGTTACATCTGTCGCATATTCCTTTCTTGTTCGTCGTGGGTCTTCCACATATATCGCAGTTCATATTTCCCCCTTAGTTGTAATATTGGACTTGATGGATAAATAGGTATTGCAGGCAACAATTTTAAAACCATAAGGTTTAATTGCATTATCACAATACTACCCCCAATTCTTTGGAGATTCTATTTATGTTAAAAGAGGCTTCTCAGTACGACGCAAAACTAATAGACCAGAAAAGCCAGAAATTCTGGGATGAAATAGACGCTTATTCCAGCGTAAGAGAACTCAGGAAGAACGGCAAGAAGTTCTTTTTTGTGGATGGCCCCCCCTATACCACGGGAAGGATCCATCTGGGGACAGCCTGGAACAAGATAATCAAGGATTCAATACTGCGATATAGATCCATGAATGGTTATCATGTCCTCGACAGGGCAGGATGGGATATGCACGGCCTGCCGATAGAAGTGAAGGTGGAAGGTGTCCTCGGGTTCAAGTCAAAAAAGGATATCGAGAAATACGGTGTGGGTAACTTCGTAGCTAAATGCAAGGAGTTTGCTCTGACCCACAGGGATGAGATGACCCTCCAGTTCAGGAATCTTGGCGTGTGGCTGAACTGGAAAGACCCCTACATGACATTGCGTGATGAGTATATCGAGGCAGCCTGGTGGACCCTGAAACAGGCGCATGAGAAGAAGCTCCTTGAAAAAGGGCTGCGGGTCGTGAATTGGTGTCCAAGGTGCGAAACGGCGATAGCGGATTCAGAGGTTGAATACTGGGATGAGACTGATCCTTCGGTATATATAAAATTCCCGGTCAAGAACGAGGAGAATACCTTCATAGTTATATGGACCACAACGCCATGGACTATCCCGGCAAATATCGCAGTCGCAGTACATCCTTCTTTTGAGTATGTAAAGATCAGGGTGGTAAAGGATGGGAAGGAAGAGATACTGATAATGGCCGCGCCACTTATGGCGAATGTCCTGAAACAGGGCAGGTACAAAGAATACGAGATACTTGAAACCATGCTCGGTGAGGATATCAATATTGAATACAGCCATCCTCTGGAAGGAAAAGTACCCAGGCAAAAGGAATTCCATCATAAGGTTTACATGGCAGATTTCGTCACTGCCGAGAACACAGGTTGCGTTCACATCGCACCCGGGCATGGCATTGATGACTTTGAACTCGGGATGAAGAATAAACTTCCGATATTTTGCCCCGTGGGCTCTGACGGCAGGTACACCGAAGAAGCGGGAGAATACAAAGGGATGCATGTGAAAGATGCCAACAGGGTCGTGCTTGACGACTTGACTGATAGTAACCTGCTCCTTGCAAGCGGCAAGATCTCGCACAGGTATGGCCACTGCTGGAGATGCAAGACACCCATCATCTATCTTGCCACAGAGCAATGGTTTTTGAAAGTGACTGACCTCAAGGAAGAAATGCTAGCTGAGATTCAAAAAGTCAAATGGTATCCCGATTGGGCCGGATCTGCGCGCTTTGCAGATTGGGTAACGGGTTCCCGTGACTGGTGCATCTCGCGCCAGAGGTACTGGGGAATTCCAATTCCAGTATGGGTTTGCGAATCCTGTGGCGAGAAAGAGGTGATAGGGACAAGAAATGAGCTTGAGAAGCGGTCCGGAGTTTCAAAGCTTCCCGATCTCCACAGGCCGAACGTGGATAATATCCATATCAAATGCAGATGCGGAGGGCGGATGAGCAGGGTGGCTGACGTTTTTGATGTTTGGTTCGATTCTGCCGTAGCTTCCTGGGCGACCCTTAATTACCCGCACGATGAGAAGGCATTCAGGGAGTGGTGGCCTGCGGATTTCATCACTGAGGGTCATGACCAGACACGGGGCTGGTTCTATTCACAGCTTGGGGCAAGCATGATAGCATTCGGAAAAGCACCTTACAAGAGCGTGCTGATGCATGGTTTCACTCTTGACACCGAAGGAAAGAAAATGTCAAAGAGCCTGGGCAATGTTGTGTCACCTGAAGAAGTTGTGGCAAAATACGGCGCCGAGTCGCTCCGCCTTTATGTGCTTTCACAAAATGCGCCATGGGAAGACCTTAAATTCAGCTGGGACGAGGTTGGGAACGTCCATAGGATGCTGAATATCATGTGGAATGTTTACCGTTTCCCGCTGCCCTACATGATACTAGATAACTTCAACCCCCTTGAAATGAAAGGAATTCCTGAAGGATTGAGGTTGGAGGATAGGTGGATCCTGTCAAGAATGCAATCGCTCGTAAAACAGGTGGATGTCGCGATGTCGGAATACAACCTCCACAAAGCCACCCGCCCGATCTCGGAGTTTGTACTTGAGGATCTGTCGCGCTGGTACATACAGCTAATTCGTCCAAGAACCTGGCGGGAAGCTAACGACCCGGACAAGCTGGCTGCATATTACACATTATACGAGGTCCTTGTTACCCTTACAAAGCTGATAGCGCCTTTTGCACCGCATGTTTCAGAAGAAATGTATCAGAATCTTGTGCGCAATGTCGACCGCGATGCGCCCGCGACTGTTCACCTGTGCGACTGGGTAAAGCCGAAAGAGGAGTTTGTAGATACAGAACTTGAGAACCGGATGAACCTCATCAGGGAGATCGTCGAAGCTTCATCGAATGCCAGGCAGAAATTAAAGAGAAAATTAAGATGGCCTGTGAAAAGGATCATAGTGGCACCAGGGAAAGATGAGGTGGCAGGCGCAGTAAAAAGTCTTGAATCTGTTTTAAAAGAGCAGACGAACGCCAAGGAAATAGTATTACTGGCAACTCGCGAAACCTGGGAAGAGCTGGGCGTGGAAGCCGTACCGAATCCCGCCACCATAGGCCCTGCCTTCAAAAAAGAAGCGGGCAGTGTGATAGCAGATCTAAAAAAGGCTGACGGCAGGATAATAAAAAAAGTGATATCAGAGAAGGGCAGTTTTGAACTCGGGAACTGGGAGATAACAGAGGATATGGTAAGTTTCAGGGATACGATCCCACCTGCTATTGCCCAGGCCGGATTCTCGGCAGGGATTGTCTATGTGGACACGGAACTCACACGCGAGATCGAATCCGAAGGCTATGCACGCGAGGTTATACGAAGAATTCAGGATATGCGCAAGGAGCTTGACCTTTCCGTGGAAGAAGAGATAAATGCGGTAGTCGAGATCAAAGAGCCCAAAGTTTTGGAACTCGTCACAGAGTTAAAAGACTTCATATCCGGGGAGGTCCGGGCAAAGTCGCTAAAAATCTGTTCCAGGGCAGACGTTCAGGGAGATCTTGTGAAGGATTGGGATGTCGAGGATATAAAAATGAGGATGGGGGTTTCGAGAACGTAACAAGTCCAGCCTGAATACAGATCCTCTCGGGTTTGATTTTATTCTGTTACCTTCATCAGATATTAGCTTGATCGTCCAGCTTGCTTTAATGCTTCCCTACGGAGTTCTTCGTTCGCCCTGTATGCCGAGACTATTGCCCCGAGCAGTATGGGCGCGATGAAGAAACCCGCAATCCCTCCGACCAGCCCGCCTCCAAGGAATGCGATGATTATCAGCATCGGATGTATGTTCGAGCGGGTTTTGATGATATAAGGCCTTATTAAAAGTTCAGGCGGGATTATCAGGATCAGGAGAGAGACTGTCAGAAATATTGCTGCACTTTGCGTCCCCATTTCAAAGTACCTGTAAATACCAAGTGGAATGATCACCATCCATCCCGCGAAGAACGGAACGATAGCGGCGACTAGCATAAGGGCTGAAAGCGCCAGTACATTCGGGAAACCGAAAGCCCAGAAAACGATCAATGACAAAATCCCCACGGCGATCGCACTGTAGATATTCCCTATGAACAGCGCGGAAAGAATGCCGTCAAAGTGCTTCAAGAATTTTCGCATGAAGCCCTCTATCTCGTCGGGGATTATATCCAGCATCCTATCAACAAGACGTCCGCCGTCCACGAGCAAATAGAAACACAGGATTATGGCGATCAGGATATTCAGGATAATGATCGCAAGAGACTTCACAATCTGGCCTACAGGCAGCTGCTTTATAAACGGCAGAAGATAGTCTGTAAAATTCGATATGATGTCATCCATCTTATTACGCGCGAATTCCGGAAGGTCCAGCCTATCAACAAACCTGAGCAGCACCCCGACCACATAATCCTGGTTTTTGATTGCCCAGAGTATCAGATTGAAAATCTCGATAATACCCAGGCCGATTATCAGGAAAATCGGGACGACGATGGCAGCCGTGGCGAGGTAGGGAGATATTCCTGGAGTGTACCTGTCAAAAAAGTTTTTCAGCGGCCTTGCAACGTATGCGAGCACTACGCCCATAATTATACCGTCAAGGAGCGGGAATATGATATTCACGAACATGGCAGCTACCAGAAGAATAATTACTGCCAGGACGATCTTCCACTTGTGTTTGATTAAAACAGATACGCCGTCCGTGAGTTGAGTGTTTGGCATTGCTCCAAATAATGTTTTCAGGGGATATATATTTAGCTCAATATGATGCTATACATGATAAAATATTTTTTAATAGAAACGGCTGTAATAGGACAGGATTATGACGATGATGCCTAGAGCCATAAGCGCCCAGAACAATATCTTCTGAGTTTTCTCTTTTATTCCGAAATCGATCACGAAAACCCTAAAGCCGTTCAGCGCATGAGGGACCACGAGCAGAAGTAAGATCACGATAGCGCTCTTTCCCGGCAGGAAAAGCGTATTAATTATAAAATCAAATGGTGTCTTTACTCCTGCGAAATGCACCCACCACACATGGATGAACAGATAAAATACCAGCAGGAAACCCGTGATGCGCTGGAGCAGCCATGCCCACATACCGGTCCCGTAAGCTCTTTCCTTCTCCATGGTTACCTGAATATTGTTTTTAGTCTATGAATAATTATTTGCCTCATGAAGCCCGTGATGGCGTTGGTGGGAGGAACCTGTTTGGGGCAGACTTCCACGCAGCGGTAAACCTCATCACATTCCCAGACGCCATTTTTTTTGTCCACTCTATCCAGTATCTTTTCAGCATCCCTGTTGCGGACGTCTGCGTAGAACCTCCAGGCTTTCGCAAGTGCAGCAGGTCCGAGATAATCTTTGTCCCGCGAAGCCACCGGACATGCCCCGTAGCAGATACAGCACTGGATGCATGCAGCATATTTGTCAATTTTTTTGACATCTTCCTGGGACATCATTGCTTCAGCAGAGCCTGTGAACCATGGCTGTATTTCTCTATAATGTTTGAAGAAAGGCTCCCAATCCACTATCAGGTCCTTGATGACAGGCAGGTTAGGAAGTGGCTCAATGAGAATATCATCCCCTGTCTTTATCAGGGGTTTTGCAATGGGGCCGTATGCCGCCGGGCTTATCACACGCTCACCTGCGATCTCGGAAACCTGTGTTCGGCAGGCAAGCCTCTGTTTCTTGTTGATGAGCATGGCGCACGAGCCGCACACCGCACCCCTGCACGAATACCTGAACGAGAGCGAGCTGTCCTGCTCTTCCTGTATCTGGAAAAGCGCCTCAAGTACTGACATGTGCGGCTTTACCTTGACGTCAAAGGAATCGAACCTTGAATTTTGCCCGTCCGACCTCTTGATCTTGAATCTCATGGCTCACGTATAATTTCTTTTAATGGATAATAAAACAAATGTACGTCTATAATGTGCCGAAAGCAATAAACAAAACAATCGCGGGGATTTCTACCATTGCCCAGAGCATGCGGTTGTATCGCCACACTTTTGCCCCATCCAGCGGTCCGAATGGGATCATGTTGAACGCGGCAAGGAAAGCATTGATGCGTGCGCCGGTGGCCAGGATCTCGTATGTCAGCCCTGAATGCGTTACGAAAAAAGTTCCTGCTAAAAATGAGAAAGCCAGTATCAGATTTACGATAGCACCGGACATGGAGATGTATGCGAACTCCTTCGCTGTTTGAGCCGAGTCCCAGTACGGTGATTCAAAAGAACTATAGACCTTCTTGCCACGGATCATAACTGCCCCCGGTGCTGCGAACACGAAGCCTCCTCCTGTGAGAACGGAAAGACCAAGGGCAAGTACTAGTCCCGTTGGACTTGCCTCATAATCGGCCACATACCCGTGTCTCTGGGCAGTGAATTTGTGGGCGAGTTCGTGGAGAAGGAATCCTGTTCCTACGGCTATGGCCACTATGGACATCCTGTCAGGGCTCAGGCTGGGATAGGTGAACGCTATCGTGAGGACTATTAAAGAAGCCACCAGGTGAACTATCTCCCTGGTATTGGTTCTATCCATGCCTCAAAAATATAGCTGAAAACATATAAAACTATACTATACCGCATGCAAAGTTGGATATGCGTTCATCGGGAGCAGGGCTTTTCACCCCATACAGGCTCTGGCGTGCATCTTTGTAATAGAGCCTCTCCTCAAGTATGCCTTCTTTTTTCAGCCTGCTCAGTGCATACCGCACCGTGCGCGGGGGAAGATAACTCTCTGCCACGAGTTCCTTCTGCGTGAGTAATCCCTTATACTCCAGCACTTTGAAAACGAGTTTCACCGAAGGGGATAAGCGCACAATCTTGTGGGTATAAAGATCCTGGACTGCTGCCGTTTCTGAATAAATGTGTTTTTCCGTTTTTGGCATTGCCGTTAAGCATGCATTGATATGATTTAAATCTTTAGGCAAAATATGCCTGCTTTTTACCAAGAGCTCTTGTTTTTTTCCTATAGTCAAGATCCGAAACTGGATGAACGCAGATTTGCCGTGTTCAGGAATATCACTGATAGAATGTACGGCCGAGAACAGTGCGTCTGTCCACATTAAGGATTAATGACGGTAATAAAGTTACATGATGTCCTCGGAAAGTTTATTTACAGCTAGGTGAAAGTATTACCCAGATGAAAGACCTTCTCTCCTGGGACCAGACACTTTTCAAAGACAGCGAGCTGTTCGAGCTTGATCATATACCGGAGCATTTTCTTCACAGGGATGCGCAATTACAGGCGCTGATGTATAGCATCCGTCCTGCTCTCTCCGGCTCGCGCCCCCTGAACTGCCTGTGCATAGGCGCGCCGGGTACGGGGAAGACCACGGCAGTGTTTAAGGTTTTCGAAGAGATCGAGAAGCATACTCCAAAAATAGTCCCTGTGCTCGTGAACTGCCAATTGAACTCCACGCGGTATGCGGTTTTTTCACAGATATTTAAAAAACTTATCGGATATGCCCCTCCGTCTTCGGGTGTTTCTTTCAAAAAAGTGTTTGGCGAGGTCGCAAAATATCTCGCAGAAAAAGAGAAGGTCCTTGTGGTTGCGCTTGATGATATGAATTACCTGTTCTATGAGAATGAGGTAAATGAAGTGCTCTACTCCCTCCTGCGGGCCCATGAGACGCACCCTGGGGCGCGCGTGGGTGTTATCGCTGTACTGAGCGATACAGGGGTCCCGCACATTCTTGACCAGAAAGTCGAATCCGTTTTCCTGCCCGAGGAGATAAAGTTCCCGCAGTATTCAAAGGATGAAATAATGGATATCCTCTCAAACCGCGCGAAGCTCGGGTTCTATCCCAATGTTCTCGATGACAGCGTTCTGGAGAGGATCACCGAGCATACCTTTGAGCTCGGGGATTTACGCGTGGGGATAGATCTCTTGAAACGTGCCGGTTTCAATGCAGAGAAGCGGGCGAGCAGGACGATAGCACTTTCTGATGTGGAGTTAGCTTATGAGAAATCACGACTTGTGCACCTTTCGTATATAATGAGGACGCTGAAAAAAGACGAGAAGACCCTTCTTGGCTTGATTCTGGACTCATCGGAATCGAATTCAGGCGAGCTTTATGAAAAATTCCATTCCAAAACGAATCTGGGTTACACGCGTTTCTATGAGATGCTGAACAAGCTCAATTCTGTCAAGCTTATTGATGCAGATTTCACGGGGAAGGGAGCTCGCGGGAGAAGCAGGGTGGTGACGCTGCGGTATCCGGTGGATGAGGTAAAAGTGAGGTTGTAGCAAGGTAAAACTCTAAAGTTCAGACTCGAGGCCTTCGGATTTCAATTCTAATTGTGTCACTGGTGCGAATACAACATTAGGCGCTTTCTTCTTGCGTTGCCTCCGCGGCTGCAAGGGGTTTTATGGGCGTGAGTACAACATTATCCTGGGTTCCGCTCAGCATTTCTTCCACAATTTTATCCGTGCTTAGGAGGTATCTTGCTCTCTCTAAGTATATCTCTCCGAGACTATCTTTCTTCCATGAAGGCCAGTCACGGACAAGTTTTTCCGGATTGAAAACCATCATGAAGCCTGGAACCGTTCCCAATGTTTTCTCTATATCGTCCAGTGTTTCTTCATATGCTCTCATAGCTCTTCACCATATTAATTATGGGTTTGTTGCACCATAAAATTTTCGGTCAATGCATATAAGATGGCGCCCGTATTCTACCAATTTAGAATATTTTTGGCCTCCTATCGCCTTCCGGGAGTATCGAGCGTGGATGCGGTCACAAACCCCGTACGAGGCCTGCATATAACGCTTCCAGGTGAATTTCCTCGGATTCTCAAATTGAAAGAATCGAATCAATAGATGCGCCGGTCGGGAATCGAACCCGAGTTTAAGCGTTGGCAACGCTCAGTGATAACCGCTACACTACCGGCGCGAACCGAAGTATAAAACCCGTTGGGGCATTCTCTAAATATTCTAATCCGTATTAATAGTTTTTCTAATTGAAATAAGAATTTGAATGAGAAGTAATCGCAATACAATTAAAGTTATTGGGGTGGCAAGAATTGGATTGGGATCTTTGTATTCTTCATTTTCACATGCATTTAATTCTCATTTCAGCCAGGATCATTTCTTTTCTAAAGGCGATGGTGGAAACTCTTGGTCAATATCCTTAATCAGGGTTTCTTTTTGCCACGATCGGGATTACAAATGTGAATGTTGTTCCTTCGCCATATTTGCTTTCAACTGTCATTGTGCCACCGTGCATCTCAACCAGTTGCTTTGAAATCGCAAGCCCAAGTCCTGTTCCTTCAACTTTTCTTGATTTTTCTGAATCAATCTGCTGGAATTTGTTGAAGAGTTTTCCCATATCTTCTTTCCTGATCCCTATGCCTGTATCTGAGACTGAGAACCTGGCCATATCCCCTTCTTTTTTCGCCGCTATGGTGACGGTTCCCCCTTCTTCCTTGCTGAATTTCACTGCATTGCTTAGCAGATTGAAGAATACCTGTTTGAATCTTTTCTCATCTGCTTCTATGAATTCCAGTTGCGGGTCAAGCTCTTTCTTCAAGACTATATTGTGCTTTGATGCTCTTTCTTTTATAAGAACAAGAGTCTCGCTAATGGTCTCGGGAACAGAGACTTTCTCGATGGCAAGCTCAATTTTCCCGGCTTCGATCTTTGACAGGTCAAGAATGTCATTGATAAGTTCAAGCAGGAATTTGCTGCTATTGAGAACATTGTCCACATAATGTGCCTGTTTCTCGCCCAATTCCCCGAATTTCTGAAGCTTCAGGAGTTCTGAAAAGCCGATGATCGAGTTCAAGGGGGTGCGAAGCTCATGGCTCATGCCTGCAAGAAACTCAGATTTTGCTTTGTCAGCACTTACGATTCGCTCTTTTTCAAGCCGCATGTTTTCAGCGCGCTTGCGCTCAGTTATATCGTGCACAACGACGCACAGGACCTCCTTTCCATCATAAGTGATGAGGTTGGCGCTGACCTCAACGTCCACGGTCGAGCCGTCCTTGCGGGTGTATCGCTGTTCACCTAGGAATTTATGTTTCTCTTTTTTGATACTTTCTACAGAACGGTTTACTGTTTCATGGTCGCGAGGTATCATATCGTAAAGTGTCATTCCTAGGATTTCTCGGGAGGTGTAACCCAGAAGGTTCTGAAGCGCTTCGTTTGCTTCCAGGAATCTTTTGGTTTCCGCGTCGACCAGCAGGATGCCTTCAGAGGCTTCCTGAATTACAATCTTGTAGCGCTCTTCACTCTCACGTCGCGCCAGCATTGATAGACCAAGCTTATCTGAAAGGGAAAAAATTACAGCACCAAAAAGGAGTCCTATTGCGAGGAATGAAACGAGGAAATACTGAACAGTTGTCTGGCCTTGCTCGTAAATGGCCCTCGAAGAATCCACGCGCAACAATAAAGCGGGCTTCCCATAGATATCTCTTATCTGGCTGTATCCTGATATCGTATGCGAACTCTCCTCCCGAACCCCAGTTAAGATGGGTGTTTCCTCTGAGAAAGAGGTGCGAAGTTCCAGTAAATCTGAAGGAAGCTGGGGATCATCGAACCGAAGTATGGTGATATACTGATGAGTTATCTGTGCTATGCGCTCGATCTCCGCTGCGTTCAGGTAGCGCCCAAAGATCAGGGTTCCCCGGATAGGCCCTTCCTCCTTGCCGGTCAGGATAGGTAGTGCAGCTATTAGCATAGGCCCCTGCGGGAGAAGAAGTATCCCGGTTACATTGCTTTGAGTATCAGCATGCTGCAAGAGGAGGCTATCGGCGGTAAGCAATTCCGGGAAGCTTTCAGGAATGGATGTTTCCGTGTTGTTCTCGAGGTCAAATCCCTTACTGAAGACTATCTTACCGGAGGAGTTCACAAAAACGATAAGGTTCAGTCTAAGACCAATAAAAGACGTATCAGTGGGATTTGATTCGATATATTGAGTATTGTTGTCCTGGATGAAGGTATATGTATCATCCCACCATGCCCAATCACGGGTACTTGTTTTCAATTGGTTGATGTCGTCAGATAAGGCCTCATTTGCCCGCTGGACATTCTTGATGGTATTCTGCTGCTCAAGATCCGCAAAACCTCCCATAAGGATAATTTCCGAGGTTGCGTACAGTACCGCGATCAGGCCAATAATCGTGACACCTATTAGGATCAGAGTCTTTTTTCGCGGTGTCATTAGACCATATCACCATTTTTTCGTTTCATCACTGCAGTTCTCTGCTCATGTTGACTGATAGAATACCATTTATCATAATAGTTATGATGATATATATTTATAGCTATTTGTCCTTGGAAGGAAAGTTCAAAAAGTGATATATTCCTTGAAGGAATAATAAAAGAAATATCGGCCTACCTTATGGATAAAATCAATCCTTGAACTTCACGTCCTCCGCTGCCCTTGTATTCATCACATCCTTCTTCTCAAGCCAGGCGCGCCTTGCTACATTCACCCCGAACTCCATCAGCCCCAGATGCCCGATGTTGTGGGCATCAGTGCCGATGGCAATCTTTATCCCCTTATTTTTCGCCTTTCGGGCATTAACATCGCTAAGGTCGAGTCTGCTTGGATAGGCATTTATCTCAAGAACCGTATGCGAACCGGCAGCAGCATCAAGAAGGGCATCGATGTCTACATCATAAGCCTCCCTCTCTCCTATGATCCTGCCTGTGGGATGGGCAATTATATCCACATTCTCATTCTCCATGGCAGTTATCAGGCGGCCTGTTATCTCCCTTCTTGTCTGTCTCTGTCCTGTGTGCAGCGCCGCCACCACCACATCGCACTGCCTCAGGATGCTATCCGGGAAGTTGAGGCTTGAATCGGCCTTTATATCCACCTCGATGCCTGTAAAGACCCGGAAATTCTCAAGCTTCCTGTTCAATTTTTGTATCTCATCTATCTGGGCGAGGAGCCTTTCCTCGCTAAGCCCATGAGCAACACCTATTGCCTTTGAATGATCTGTCACTGCGATATATTCGTATCCAAGTTTTTTCGCGGCTTCGACCATCTCCGCAAGTGTATTGGTTCCCTCGCTCCAGTCCGTATGGATGTGGAAATCTCCTTTGATGTCTTTATTCTCCACCAGCATTGGGAGCTTTCCTCCCAAAGCTGCTTCTATCTCACCTGTATCTTCCCTGATCTCAGGGGGGATGGGCGCAAGTCCAAGCTTATTATAGACTTCATCATCGCTTCCGCAGTAGATCTTTTTGCCTGTGGAGATCTCCTCCAGATCGTATTCTGAGAGTTTCAGTCCTTTCTGCCTTGCCAGGTCCCGCAATTTTATGTTGTGCTCTTTTGAACCTGTAAAATACTGTAAAGATGTACCGAAGGATCTGCTTTCCATTATTCGAAGGTCAACCTGTATAGCTTCATGCGTAATGACAGTGGCCTTTGTTGGGCCTTTCACGATCACTTCTTTCACTGCAGGCAAGTGCACAAATGCCTCGATGGCCGCCAGGGCATCCTTTGAAATGGCAAGGATGTCGATATCACCAACTGTTTCCTTTTTTCTTCTCAGGCTTCCCGCAGGTTCGATCGTTTCTATGAACCCGGACTTAGCAAGCGCCTCAATTATTTCACGGACGAGGGGAAGCGCGGTCCCGAGGGGTATCCTTGAGCTTCGCTGCCTGTATCTTTCAATTGCCTTGATTATATTCTCTTCCTTTGTCGCACCGAAGCGCTCAAGCCTTCTTAACCTGTGTTCCCTTGCCGCCTTTTCAAGATCTTCCACGCTTTTTATCCCAATTTCGCCATGCAGGAATTGCAGTGTTTTCGGTCCTATCCCGGGGATCTTTAAAAGCTCATGCAGCTCCTTAGGAACCTGCTTTTTCAAGTCCTCATAGGACTCAAGCTTACCGGTTTCCAGATATTCCTCGATCTTTTCTGCAATTTTCTCCCCCACCCCGGGAATTTCTTTCAATCTTTTTTCTCTTGCTATTTTTTCTATGTCCTCAGTATTGCCCTCAATGGCCCGGGCAGCCTTTGCATATGCCCTTATCTTGAAGGTGATCTCCCCTTTTATTTCCAGGAGCTCGCTTATGTTGTACAGAAGCGTAGCCACTTCAGCGTTTCTCATATTCTTATCCCTAGACCACGGTTTTCAAATAATTATACAGCACAAAATATATGACAAGCAGCCCGAGTGTATACAGCAGGCTTTCCATCCACTTTTTGTTCCAACTCGCCCCGAAGAAAAGCCCGATTACGAACCCTATAACATGCGAGATGTATGCCACATTCCCCGACGCGCCATTTTCGATTGCGACAACATTGAATATAAGGAATACTATCACAAGCGGTCCCATGGGAGAAAGGAATTGCAGTGAATACGCAGGAGGGCGTACGAGTAACAATGCTGCCATGACAGCAAAAATCGCAGCCGACGCCCCCACCATTATCGAATCTGGATAGAACGGAATGCTCAGGACAAACGATAGGATACCGCCCGCAAAGAACACGGCGCCTGTCCTCAGGTTGCCCACCTCATTTTCAAGCATGTTGCCGAAAATGAAGAGGAAAACCATGTTCCCGAGCAAATGGACAAGGTTTGCATGAACGAAGAGCCCTGACACCAGGGTATAATAATCCCCATTAAAAAGGGCGGATCCACTGAAAGCGAGATTATGCGGTGATGTCCAGGCATAAAGGCTGAACATCGTGCACAGAAGTATTAGAATGGCCGTTATCATTGTTCCCTTACAAGCTTTCTGGTATGCTCTGCAACTTCCTCCGGAGTCATGCGTATCCTTGCAACCCCGCTCTCCATGGCGGCTTTCGCCACGGCAGATGCCACGGATGGAGCAACCTCAGGATTGAATATGCTGGGTATGATGTCATCTTCAGAAGGCTCTGGCACAAGCGAAGCAAGTGTACAGGCACAAGCCATTTTCATTTCTTCATTGATATCTGTTGCTCTTACATCGAGCGCCCCCCTGAATATCCCGGGAAAGCCGAGGGAATTATTGATCTGATTGGGGAAATCCGCACGCCCGGTCCCAACGATGCGGGCACCGGCTCTTTTAGCCTCCGCAGGCATTATCTCAGGTTCCGGATTCGCAAGAGGTAGAACAATTGCATCTTCAGCCATGGAACGCACCATTTTCCTTGAAACTAAACCGCCCACAGAAAGACCTATGAAAACATCTGCTCCAGCCATTGCATCGGCAAGCATGCCGGTTTCATTATCCCTGTTCGTGAGCTCAGCAAGCTCTATTTTTGCGAAGTTCAATCCAGTTCTGCTTTTAGATATTATGCCTGTGGAATCGCACACAAGAATGTTCCTGACACCTTTATTCAACAAGATCTTTGCAGTCGCAGTGCCTGCTGCCCCCGCTCCGCTGATGACAACTTTTATTTCAGCAAATTTCTTACCCACGACGTTCAAAGCATTGATCAACCCCGCAAGCGCCACAGTGGCGGCGCCATGCTGGTCGTCGTGGAATACAGGGATATCAAGTAATCCCTTTAAGCGCGCCTCGATCTCGAAACACCGGGGAGCGCCTATATCTTCAAGGTTGATACCCCCGAAAACAGGCGCTATGTTCTTTACCGAATTTATCACGTCATCCGTGTCCCTTGTGTCAAGGCATATTGGGAAAGCATCCACTCCAGCGAAAACCTTGAAAAGCATGGCTTTTCCTTCCATCACAGGGATAGCCGCAAGAGGGCCAATATCCCCCAGACCCAACACGGATGTGCCGTCGCTGACAACAGCTACAAAATTCCCTTTGGAGGTATAGCGATATACGTCATCGCTGTTAGAATGGATTCGCATGCAGGGCCCGGCAACCCCAGGCGTATAGGCCAGGCACATGTCATTTTTTGTTCTTATGCTCACTTTGCTTTTCAAAGCTATTTTCCCCTGGTGCAGTTCATGGAACCGCAATGATTCCTCATATATCGGTTCTTTCATCTAACCACTCTCCTGTAGAGCTTTTTCTATTGCTTCCTTATGTAACCTTGCAGCCTTATGTATTCCGCCTTTGATGCCGCGGAGGGCTCTGCACGGGTACTGCTGCACGAGAAGCCCGGCTCTTGTCGGGGCATTCCCTTTATCCATCCAGGCGATACCTTTTGCCATATGTTCCGTGCTCCCGCAGGGCGCGCCGCGAATAACCTCCACTTTAGCAATAAGACCATTCTCTGTGGTAATTTTCAGTTCGGGTCTTCCGAAACATGACGCGAATTCGTCCACAACCTTGTCGCCACTTTTCTCGATATCGCAGCATATTTCATGCACCTCGATGTGCATTTTGTATTTTTTGGAAAGTCTCATGAGCTCGGATTGTCCACCGGCCTGCGCGGTCCCGCCAGCGATGATCACGGAATGAGCCCCATTTTCCCCTGCAAGGCGAATGATTTCCGGTGTAAGATCGGGATGGAGTGTATATGCTATAACGAGGTCGCGTGAAAATATATTCTTATCCAGATGCAGGGATTCTACAAAATCAGAGGGATCTTCTATAAAATCGGGAAGATATTCGGGTATTTCTATTGAAGAAACCATGAACTCTGAATTTTTCCTGATGTTTTCGATTAGACGAAGCCCGTATTTTCCTCTGGAGATTACCCCGATTGAAATCATTGAATTATAATTGTCGCATTAGTATTTTGGTCTTGTGGAGTTTAAAAAGGACTGAGATCATCAAAACATTCTTATCTTTTTGAACCAAAGAGGAATGCGATGAGCGCACAAATTTTTCAATCATCTACCTCGCTGCACGGAAAAACTATCGCCCTCGGGATAACAGGTAGTATTGCAGCTGTCAGATGCGTTGAGCTTGCACGGGAGCTGATGAGGCATGGTGCAGAAGTGCATGCCGTAATGACAAAGGATGCCCAGAAGATCATACATCATGAAACGATGCGCTATGCCACAGGCAAATCCGTGATCACTGAAATAACTGGCGTCGTAGAGCATGTGGAATTCTGCGGTATCGGGGGCATAGCGCATCTTCTGCTTATTGCACCCTGCACTGCGAACACGATAGGTAAGATAGCACACGGTATAGATGACACTCCTGTTACGACATTTGCAACAACTGCGTTCGGCTCGGGAATTCCGATAATGATCGTGCCTGCAATGCATGAATCCATGTACAACCATCCCATCGTTATCGAGAACATGGGAAAACTGGCGGAATTAGGGGTGGAATTCATCAATCCTGTAATGGAAGAGGGTGCGGCGAAAATTGCATCTAAGGAAGAGATCGTCCTGCGGGTAGAGAGAACACTTGGTAAAAAAACACTAAAGGGCAAACGCATCCTTATCACAGGGGGCGCGACAGCCGAGGCTATTGATCCGATAAGAATTATCACCAACCGCGCCTCTGGCAAGACAGGTGTCGAGCTTGCGCTTGAGGCTTTCAGGAGAGGCGCAGATGTTACTCTTGTTCACAGGGGCTGCCTGGGGATGCAGGGGATATGCGAATTCAATGCCGAGAGTGCGAAGGATATGACAGATACCGTACTTGAAGAGCTGGATAAGAAGTACGACCTTCTCATAAGCGCAGCCGCCATATCGGATTTCACGGTTGCCGCTTCCAGGGAGAAGATAAAATCGGACAAGAACTTCACATTGACCATGAAACCTGCGCCAAAGCTCATCAGCCAGGTCCGTATCAAGTATCCAGGCCTCAAGATCATTGGCTTTAAGGCTGAAACAGGTGTAACGGAAAATGAATTGATAAAGCGCGCGCGGGAGTCCATGGAGGCATCAGGACTTGCCATGGTCGTGGCGAATGACGTAGCAAGAGGCGGGATGGGGACAGAGGATAATGACGTTTATATGATCGATGGCGAGGTAAAGCGTGTCTCCGGCACCAAACCAGAAATAGCAAAAGAGATAATGAATAAGGTCGAGGCTATTATCTGCCAATGAAAATAATTACGATCGAGCCTTGTTTTACGAAACAGGAAGAGGATCTGTTCAGCGGGGAAGCCGAGCTTGGGAATATAAATATCACCCCGCAGGCGCTCACCGAACTCAAAAAATATTTTGATAATGTCCAGGTAACGCCTGATAACGAAATGCTTATACTGACCAACTCTCCGGTTGAGAAAATAATAGTTTTCGATACCGGGCGGGCGATAATAAGACGCATAGCGAGCAAGGAGCTTGCTTTAAAGAGATTTGAATTGCTGGAAAAGATGCTCGGAAAGGAATAGTCAATACGGACATTTCAATGCGGATTATCATTAAACTGCTGGCGGGTTGACTTTTGTCACAGAAATTATTTATATAATGAGTTCTTAGTGAAAGAATACCCTATCATATTGCATTTTTATGGCATGATGACCGGGCAAGAGAGACGAGGATAATTGAAAAAATGAGCTGAAGGGGTAATTATGGTAATGAAGAGATATATTAAGGGAATAATTCTAGTACTGCTGATGCTGAGCGCTGCTTTAATTGCGATGGCAGCGCCGCTAAGCTTAATAAGTGGAACCGTTTCGCCACCATCTGGAGACACAACAACAACTTTTACCTTTACTGTCACTTTCAAAGATGATGCCAATGGCACGGCAGATTACGTAAAATTGACCCTTGATGGAATTGATCACGCGATGAATCCAATGGATTCTCTGGATGTAAATACGGCAGATGGCAAGACATATACAATTAGTGGTATCGGTCCCTTGAGCAACGCTACACATAACTATAATTTTACTGCCAAGAACGGAACCGATGTTATATCATCGATAGATGCTTCTTTCATAGTGAATGCCATTCCAGCAAGTCCTCCAAGCATAACCTCGTTCAATCCACCTTTAACCTGGACCTCATATCTTGGTGGATTGCAGGCTTTTAATGTTACGGCGGATCAAATAGTTGATGTAAGCTGGACAATTGATGGAGTGGTAGTTCCGCTATCCAACCTATCCGTTCCTATAGGCACTAAGGCTGAATATTCTAATAATACTGCAGGAATAGGAGTAGTACATACAGTTATAGCGAACGCTTCCAATTCAAATGGCTCCGCTGTGAAAACATGGACATGGACTGTTACACAAGCTCCTGATACGACAGCGCCAGCAAATGTCACTAATCTCATGATTACTGGGAATGGTACGACATGGTTATTGATCAATTGGACGAACCCTACAGACCCCGATTTTCATCATGTAGCCATCTTTAAAAATGGTAGCTGGATAGGCAACACATCGATAAGTACAACGAATTCTTACAATATAACTGGTCTTAATTCTTTCACTACATACGAAATCTTGGTAAAGACAGTCGATGCAACAGGTAATGTGAATGAGACCGGAACGAGTTTAATAGCGACCACCGACCCCAACACACCGGCGAGCGCAAGTCAGGTAACAGTAACTATCTCGACGAATTCCTCGGTTACATTCGCAAGCGTTTCTGCACCGGGGAACACACTTGAAACAGTCGATTCATCTCATTCCCTCCCCACAGGTTATACATCGGTAAGCAACAATTATTTCAACATATCAACCACAGCAACAGTTGCATCTCCCATCACAGTCAGTTTAAAATATAATCCAGCGTTATTGCCTTCAGGTTTTATTGAATCTGACATTAGACTGTATCATTGGAATGATTCAACAAATAAATGGGATAACGTAACGACCGCGGTTAATACTGGTAATGACATGGTAAGTGGAACAGTCTCAAGCCTGTCTCCTTTTGTGGCTGCAGTTTCTCCAAAACCGGTAATAACCAAAGTAGACCCAACTGGAGTAAATGTCGAGACCATCGGAACCGTATCTCAGACCTTCAAAATAACCGTGAGCCAGGATGCGAATGTAACATGGTACATAGGATCTTCTCAGGCTAACAATACCGGATTGGTCTTGGCGGGAGTTCAAACCTTATTTACCAATACTCCTTCTTCATCCGCGAACTACAATGTCTCGGTCATAGCTACTAACGCAAACGGTAGTGGATCGACATACTGGAACTGGACAGTCCACTCCAAGACCTACCTTGCGGGCAACCGCGTGTGGGACGGCAGCAGACCTGACCTGTTCTCTCTCAAATACACATGGAACCCCATGAGCTTCTCAGGGTTTTATTATGACATTAATAGTGATGTTGGCAACGAAAGCATTACGATGCAGATGAATAGCTACACGGATAGAAGAATCAACGCAGGCAACATAGTATATGACACGACGCCAGAAGAAGTACAATTCGGCTACTCAGGTTTCGGCAGTTATCAGGTCATAGGCTTTATGGCTGACAAGTACTTCGCGGGATATACATCCAATACCACTATTGCAAATGCACAACCAAGCACCACTTTTGCAGGAAAGAGCGCTCTTGCCCAGGGACAGCTTCACAAGGTGCTTATGGATGAAGACCTCAAACGCACCATATCAGTTGGCAGTACCCTGCCCCTGCAGGAAGGCTATGTCCTGAAGGCAGTGGATATAGATCTGAGTGCCCGGACAATGCTCATCTCCCTGTTAAAAGATGGGAACGTAGTAGATCCAGGAACTCCTCTAAAC
>JAPZAR010000014.1 GCA_027460535.1 Candidatus Methanoperedens sp. | reverse complement strand
ATGACGCCCGGGGCTACCGGATACGTACGGTACCAAGGAGAGTACTGGATGGCAAAGTCAGAGGAGAGTATCGAGGCCAAGACAAAGGTGATTATTACCGGGAAGGATGGGCCTGTGCTGATAGTGAGGGCGAAGTAGGGGCTTTGGGATCTTAAAGACCATCCAGAGTTCGGGGAGTAATTAACTTATTTAAAGGATATTATATATTAATAATTTCACAAGTTTTATGTAGTCAGATAGCACGAACACTCAAAGAAGTGTTATTGCTCTGCAATGGCTCCAGAGCATCCGTTATACCAAAGGATGGGTGGTAGAAATTGTCATCAATTTACATTCACAGAGGGCGTGCCCTCAGAATCGCGGCCGGAATAACGATGCTGGCATTACTGCTAACGGGCGAAGCGGCGCGAGCAGGCGGAAAATATGAAATATAAACGCATAATCATTATATTGTCGGTCCTTGTACTGCTTGGCTTAACGCTGTTTTTTTCTTTTCAACCAACTATGGATAAAACCAGACCTGAAAAGGAAAATGGCAGCAGCAATATCTCAATGGCGAACAATAACCAGAACACGACCAGCGCCGCTAAAAACACTATTTCAATCCCGCTTGAAAAACCGCCGTTTATTAAAGATTAGATAGGAGGATTAAAAAATATGAGAATAAAAATATTCGCAGCGTTAATCACGTTTGTGTGTGCAGTTTTATTATTATCAGGAATTGCATCAGCAGCCTTTGCGACCAGTGAAGCAGGCATATCAGCCTACGTAAATGTGGGTACTAGCATCAATCTGGATCAGGCAGCTGGAGTATACAAGATAATCGAGGATAGAACAAGCACATATGTAATTGGAATTGTTGCAGTTCCGAATGCAACCGATTACGAACTTCCGCACGTATACACGAGCTCTGATGGGTGGGTAATGGCGTACTATTCTAAAGAGCAACCCAGAGCCCTGATAATGCCGTGGGGGCAGTTTGACAGAAATAATCCAGACCTGAGCTTATTGAACAATACGCGACTTGAAGAGGCGATCTCTAAAGTGTCGGGTGCGATAGGTGTGGCTTATCCCACTATCAAATCAAACACGAAGTATTATGACTTCCAGTATCCTGATGCTAATGGCTTAACATTGATAGCTGAGAGTAGAGCAATTGATGGTGTGGATAGCTTCAGATTTAGAATACCAAGTGAATTCACATTATATAATGCTTCATGGGAGTACTATTCGTATGGTAGTAATACAAATGGTTCCGACGGTAAACCAAATAGTGTATTCAAGTTGGATGGATATGTACTTAATGGAACAGATGGTTCGTTTAATCATAACAGCAGCTCGGAAGGTGGGCATAGTCGCGATGAAAGATATTTTGGCACAATTAATGGACTAACAACGGGTTTACTCCATGAGGGTTATCTTTCGTATTATTATTTATGGTTGCATGCTTGGGGCGATGAAGGTTCTTCAAACATGGCAATCGTCCTGATATACAAACGACCGTAAGCAGGTTCTTGCCATGGGAATCAAGTATCGGGGGCTATTGCTTATATTACTGCTGCCTGCTTTTATAGGCGGCGCATCAGCCGCAATATATGTGGAGAATGCATCGGCATTCGATTTCAGCCTGAACGCGGGGCCGGTCGGGCTTACTAGTTCACTCGATGGTATTCAGCCCAGGATATTCACAGAGGATGTTGATTCTCTACTTGGAAAAAAATTAATAGTTGCTCCAAGTGGGCTTGATAATTCCTTAAATGCTGTCAGACCGAGGATATTCACTGAAGATATTGATTCTTTACTTAGACATAATTTAATAGTTGCTCCAGCTGAGCTTGATAATTCCTTAAATGCTGTCAGACCGAGGATATTCACTGAAGATGTTGATTCTCTATGGTATCCGCAGATGGCGCCTTATTCCCCCTCCCCTCCAACTCCGTCACCAACCCCAACACCGACGCCTGGACCTATACCCACCACAACTATAATCACACCAGCTCCAAACTCTTATTTTACCCTTGGTGACCCTATCGCTTTCGCTGCCAGTGTACAGGGAGGAACAGCGCCTTACAGCTATGTGTGGACATCGAACATCGATGGCCAGATTGGAAGGAGTGAAACTATCAGTGCGAACGACCTGTCGGTTGGAGAACACAGAATCACCTTATCAGTAAAAGACAATACGGGAAATGTTGGAACCAGCTCGGTAAATATTATGATTTCAACAAGCATGAATGCACCGGTTGCAAGTGGGATCAAACCGGAAGCGTGGGGTTATTTCCTCGAAGGGGTAGATGCAAACCTGAACATAACAGGAGACGTAAGTGATCCTGATGGAATTAGCGATATTAATAACGTAGTATTTACTGTCGGTGGCAAGGATTATGTGGCCTCAAAAGGTGCTGATGGATGGAGCACTCAAATAAATGCAGGCAGCTTATCAAACAGGGAGATTCTCAGCGTGACGGCTTATGATAAAGAAGGGCATAAGTCGGATGCTAAAACATTACAGATAAAAACAGTAAAAATTCCATGGCTGTTAAATCCTTTTATTGAAGTGCAGTCTGATAATGGAAAACTATTATATTCTTTCTCAGGCAACTTCGACTCTTCAAATGTATTAGGGGATGGCTGGAGTTCAACTACGCCAAACAATATTCCTATTTTTGGTGGTTATGAACATACAATCAATCCTCCTCAAGTGACTGTTGCGGGGGTGTGGAGCACAGATGGGTATGGAGAAATTTCAGCTTTGCTTGATATGGATATGGAATTTTCAGGCGTAAAAAGTAAATGGAAACCCTCAGAAGCAGGTGTTGTAAAAGATCTTATCAAAGATATGACGACGCAGTTTGCTTCAGGAAAATATTCTTATTGTAGTACCTATCCAGGATTATGTATGAAAAGGTCAAGATACATGCTTAACGGTGAAATTGAGGTTGGAGGTTCAGGGGAGGTCATTATTAAGACAGAAACTCTAACACTTGATCAACTCAGGGCATTCTTGAATCTCAGTTTTGAAGCAGAAATTCCAACGCCTTATTCGTTGAACATACCAGTAGCAGGCAATCAGGGAGTGGTTATAGTGGTAGGACCTCATGGTAGCATTGAAAGTGTATACGAATTTTCAAATAATACAATGAGTTTGTCAAACAGAATGATCCAAATAGGCGTATCAGGAGGTGGCAAATTCAAACTTGGTGATGAAGGGGGAGAGTTAATTCCTCTCTATGTCGAAATATATGTTATTGGAGATCTTAATGTAATTATCATCTATACTGAACCTGCAAAAAATGATGTAAATCTTTGCTTAAGTGGCGAAGCTGGTGCAAAAGCCAGAGCAGGATGGAGCTGGTTTGGGAATACATGGGAAGGGAAGATAGGACCTTATACTTATCCCGATGGATGTAAATCAGGCCTAAAATCGAGTATTTCTTCCTTATCGACTTTAAAGCAGGCTAGCTGGAAATGGGATATGATGCGTTCAACAGCAAAAATGCCTTTATCAACAGTTTCAGCGTTAGCGATATCAAAACCTGATAACGCCATAATGTACGATGATTATCCTGATGATTTCCCAGCGATCGCAGCAAATAAGAACGGTAGCGCTTTAGCTGTATGGGTGCATGGCACAGACATATCTGTAATGCCGCCAAAGATGTCGATATATTACTCTTTCTGGAATGGTGCTAACTGGAGCGACCCTGAGTCCATCCATAGCGATAACACATCTGTACTCAATCCGAAGGCAGTATATTACGATGATAGCGCTGTTTCTATATGGACGGGAGACAAGGGAAAGCTGGACATAAATGATACTTTTGATAACTGGACATCGACTCTTGAAATATATTATTCATTCTGGAACGGCACATCATGGACTGTTCCAGACAAGATAACAAATGATACGGAAGCTGATGGTATGCCATCCATTTCTTCAGACGGTAAAAATGTGACTGTTGTCTGGATGCATGACAGCGATAGCAATGTGGATACAAAGAATGATCTGGATATCCATTATTCTATCTGGAACGGAACAGCCTGGAGCCAGCCTGCTGCGTTAACTTCGGATAACCTGCAGGATTTTGAACCAAGGCTTGCGCAGAGATCGGATGGAACCGCTATAGCAGTTTGGACACGTGATATGGATGGGAACTCAAGCACAGATGAAGATAAAGAGATATACTATTCGTTCTGGGATGGCATATGGAGCATTCCTGCGCCTCTGACTGAGAATCAATTCAAAGATAGTAAACCGTATCCCGCATTTAATGGTACAGTCCCGGCTGTTGCATGGGTGCAGTCGCAGGAAATACCGATAAATGTATCTTATTTCAATCAAACATCCAATCAAACAGAATACACGGAAATCAATGTCTCAAAAGATTCCGTGTTGTTCTCTGAGTTCAAAAATGGTATATGGACAGCTCCGATAAATATCAGTGATCAGGACTTTTCAATATCTGATGTATCAATTTCATCAGATGAAAAAGGAGATCTCATAGCCGCATGGAGAGGATACAACAATGGCGACGGTGATATTAAGTACACGGTCAGAGATTCATTCGACCTTCTATGGAGTCCTGAAAGAAGACTTACAAACGATTCCTTGATCAACTGGAAACTGTCTATGGATACCACTGCGAACAAATCGATATTTGTATGGCTCAAACACAACAGCTCTATAGTTTTTGACAATAACACGGGTCTGAATCTCGATAGTACATTTGATGATGTGTATTACTCTGTTCTTGAAATAAAGCCGGATTTATCAATAGTTTCTGAAGATATTAATGTCACGAAAAATTTCAAAATTGGGGATACAATCCCGATTAATTTCACGGTTCGCAATATTGGAGTATTGAATTCAGGAAAATTCACAATTCAGGTATTTGACGGAACTCCTGATACCGGAATTCAGACAGGTGGAGATATTATTGCAGATTCCATTATTCCGGGTGGAGAATATAATGTGTCAATCATATACAACATTTCCAAAATAAATACGTCTACTTATGTCGTCCTTGATCCATTGAATAAAATTTCGGAAATAAGTAAAACAAATAATATGGCTTATAGAAACATAAGCGTTCTTCCAGATCTGAGAATAACTCCAGAAGATTTCTCGCTCATTTCAAATGAGGCGGACAGATACCGCTTGGATATAAGAATGCAAAACATCGGCGGAGTGAGTGCATCTAATGTTTACTTTGAGGTCTATGAAGATTATCCACCTAATGGAACTCTTGTTTACACCGGAGTGCATGATGTTCCGACAGGTGGAACGAATGTATCGTTGAGTCTGAATTTAACTAATGGATCGCATTTGATATACGCCATACTCGACCCTGAAAACAAAATCGAAGAAATAGGTAAGATGAACAACGATGCTGCATATCTAATAAAAGCGTTGCCTGATCTTATGATCAGCAGCCCACTTATGATTTATGATTCTCAGAACAAGACTGCTACTGTAAATGCCACTCTAAGAAATATCGGCTTTGCAAGAGCAACGAATATTTCTGTGGCACTTATTAATTATACGGACGCAAATAGTTCATTAGATAACGCATCTGTATTGTATAGATGGAATGTCGATCTCCTTGATGCGAATGAACATCTACCAATATCAGCAGTTATAGAAGCTACAGAAAGTACAAAGATAGTGCTCAATGCAGATTCCAACAATACCATTCAGGAGATCGATGAGTTCAATAATATTGCTTATGGAAGTGTGTCTATAACCGTAAATCCATTACCTCCAACAATAGAACCGGCATCTGTTATCGATCTTAAAAATATAAGCTATGCTTCAAGCTATATCAATTGGACATGGATAGATCCACAAGACTCTGATTTCTCAAAAGTGATGATTTACCTCAACGGAGCATTCCAGAAAAATGTTACAAGAGGTGATCAGTACTACAATGCAACTGGTTTGACTCCGAATACGTTGTACGAGATAAGTACAAGAACAGTTGACGTTGCAGGAAATATCAATCAAACCTGGGTGTACCAAAACGCAACAACCGCACCATTACCAGATGACACTGCACCTGACAGCATCACGAACTTAAGAAACACAACCTATGCTTCCACGTACATCAACTGGACCTGGACCGATCCATCAAATCCAGATTTCGTCAAAGTGATAGTTTATCTGGATGGCATCTATAAGGACGATGTCTTAAAAGGAGTAAAGTATTACAACGCCACGGGTTTAGTTCCAGCAACATATACCATCGGTACAAGAACGGTGGATGCGAGCGGGAATATCAATGCCACCATGGTGACGCATACAGCGACCACAATACTTCCACTGGTACGGTTCATCAACGGTACAGTAACGGACAGTGTGAACAAAACGGGCATCCCGGGAGTAAAGGTATCCACCAACATCAGCAACTCAACGACGACGAATGCATTAGGATTCTACTCGTTTGCAGTCACTTCGGGCACATACAATATTACGGCGTCTTTCGAGCCGACGTATTATACGAATATTACGACGGTCTCGACAGCATTGAGCGCTGTGGTGGTGCAGGATATTGAACTGTTCAAGAAGCCGACTGGAACTATAACAGGAATTATTACGAATTCTTGAAGGCAAGGGGGCGTGCCATCATCCGCAAACTACTTAACCATTCGAACCAATAAAAAATCAATGGGAGGAATATTAGTTTGATAGAGATTATATGTGAAAATTGTGAAAATCCCATCGATGACTGCGAGTGCGTTTGTCCTTACTGCGGCGAATCAGCCCTCTGCACCTGCTGCATCGGATATGATGCTGTTACAGGCGGATAGATCCTGAAATTAACTGGATAGGGATAATTGAACATGGTTACTGATGAGTTTATATGGATGGCAGGCGGACCGCAGGGGAGCGGGGTGGACTCAAGCGCCAACATTTTTGCACGGGCCTGCTGCTACGGAGGGCTGAATGTCTTCGGACAGAGGGAATATCATTCCAACATCAAAGGAATGCACAGCTACTTTCACATTCGAGTCTCCACGAAAGAATTAAAAGCCATTGCAGGTCATGCTGATCTTCTCTGCGCCTTTGATGCTGACAGCGTTGTGAGGCATATTTGGGACGTAGTCCCTGGCGGGGGGATTATCTGCGACGCAGAAGCGGCGGGAAAACAAATATCCGAAATCCCGACACTCTCTGCATCTTTTCGGGAAGAATTCCAGAAAGTCGTTGATGAGAAAGGGATTAAGCCCCAGACTGTTGGAGACCTGCTTGCTGAAGCCAAGAAGAACAACATAAAGATTTACCCAATGCCATTCCTTGAGCTTCTGAAACAGATAGGAAAAGAGATTGGTGAAGATAAACTCAGCAAGCTTGTGATAATGACAAACATTCTGGCAGTAGGAGCATCCTTCGGCCTCGTTAATTATGATAAAAAATATGTTGGGATGGCTATCGAAAAGATATTTGGCAGGAAGGCCCAACTTATCAAATCGAATATTCTTGCCTTCAATATTGCATATGATTATGCGGTGGAGCATTTCAAAGATTTCGGGGTCAAACTTGACGCTGTTAAAACAGATGAAAAGCGAATATTCCTGCAGGGCACACAGGCCGTGGCCCTGGGAAAGCTGGCAGGAGGCTGTCGGTTCCAGAGCTATTATCCTATCACACCTGCTGGTGATGAGAGTGAATATCTGGAAGAGAACCAGGTATTCGAGTTAGAGCGATCAGCCATCACGCAGGGTTCCATCCTCGTTATCCAGACGGAAGATGAGATAGCAGCGATTAATATGGCTTCAGGCGCTGCCCTTACGGGCGCAAGGGCCGCGACGAGCACTTCAGGTCCAGGATTCTCATTAATGGCGGAAGGCCTGGGCTGGGCAGGTCTCAATGAAGTCCCAACCGTTATCAGTTATTATCAGCGCGGCGGCCCTTCCACCGGACTTCCGACAAGGCACGGACAGGATGACCTCAGGTTCGCCATTCACGCATCGCACGGTGAATTCCCCAGGATCATCCTGTGCTCGGGCGACATTGAAGAATGCTTCTATGATGCCGCGCGAGCCTTCAACTATGCGGAACGTTACCAGACACCTGTGATTCATCTAACGGACAAAGCCATTGCCAACAGCAGTAAAAGCTGCAGGACATTAGACCCGGGTCTCATAAAAATAGAGCGCGGTGAGTTGCTCTCGGAAGCGGATGTCAGGGGCAAGGAGTACAAGCGCTTTAAGTTCACGGAATCCGGTATTTCACCGAGGCTGCCGCTTGGGACTCCGGGCGCAGTATTCTGGAACACGGGTGACGAGCATAATGAATCAGGTCACATCACTGAAAATCCCATGGCCAGGACACGAATGCTTGAGAAACGCATGAAAAAACTTGAGCTGGCGGACAGGGAAATTCCCGTTCAGGAGAGGGTTAATTTCTTCGGCGACGAAGATGCACCCGCAACCATCGTCAGCTGGGGGTCACCAAAGGGAGCGATCCTGGAAGCAATGGAAAGACTTCGGAGCGAGGGACACAAATTGAACTTCCTGCAGGTTCGGATTCCAAATCCTCTGCCAAAAGATTACATTGCAGGGGTACTGGGAAAAGCCCGGAAGAAAATCATGGTGGAAGGTAATTATTCAGCCCAGATGGCAGGAGTGATCAAAGAAAAGACAGGCATATCGATGGATTATTTTGTGCTGAAATGGAACGGAAGACCCATGACTTCAGATGAGGTCTATGATTCGCTTCTCCTTATCCTTAACGATAAAGCGCCGGCAAGGCAGGTGTTGAATTATGGCGCTTAAGATGGCAGATTATAAAACCCCTCTTTTCAATGATTGGTGCCCGGGATGCGGGAATTTCGGGATACTCACAGCCGTGCAGATGACGCTGGCCGATATGCAGTTGGAACCATCGAGGGTGGCCATATTCTCAGGAATTGGATGCCACGGAAAGCTTCCACACTGGATCAACGCTTATGGTGTCCATACGCTGCATGGAAGGGAGCTGCCCTTTGCCATAGGAGCAAAACTTGCGGCCCCTGAACTTGAAGTGATAGCCGTGGGGGGTGACGGCGACGGGCTTGGGATCGGCGCAGGGCATTTTGTCAATACAGGCAGGAGGAACGTGGATATGACCTACCTCATCCATGATAACGGCGTCTACGGCCTGACGAAAGGGCAGGCTTCGCCCACGCTCAAGCTGGGTGTGCAGACCAAAGCGCTTCCGAGACCCAATATAAACGAGGGCATTAATCCCATTGCTCTTGCTCTTGCATCAGGTTACACCTTCATAGCCAGAGGGTATGCGTATGACGTTTCCCACCTCAAGGAAACCATAAAAAAAGCTATCTCTCATCGCGGGATGGCTCTGGTTGTCATCCAGCAGCCCTGTCCAACTTACAATAACATAAACACCAAAGAATGGTATGGGGGGGAAGACCGCAAGGACCCTGCGACCGGAAAACCTGTTCCAAGGCTGTACAAGCTTGAGGAAACAGGCTATGACGGCGTGGTGCACAAACAGGATGAGACGGTTGCAAAAACAATTGCCGCAATGACAAAGGCGCAGGAATGGGGAGACAGGATCCCGATGGGAGTGTTTTATCAGAACGAGCTTGTGTCAACTTACCAGGAACGGATCTCACAGAGGATAGCGAATTATCTTGAAGCACCTCCCTCAAAGCAGATTATCAGTGATGCGGAAGGAAAAACAGCAACGACCTTGAGAAAAATGCTGGAAGAGCTGAAAGTAACGGGTTAGCTTAAAATCTAACTTTCCCCGATTTGAATTTTTTATGGGTTTTTTTTGCAGCCAGATACATAACTGAAATGCCCGCTAAAGCGGGTATGGCTTTGAATGAAGGTGCCTGGGAATTTGATTTTAACTCATGTTCGGCTTTTCCAAGCTCTTCAGATGCTGCTTTTAAAGGAGTGACCACATCGGAATATCTCCTATTGTCAGAATAATATCTTGCCTGAGAAATCAGATTGAGGGCAATATCCAGACTTTTCTTTGCATTGTCCAATTTTTCCTTTTTCGCATTAAAAATATCCTCATCTAACTTTAATCTTGAATCTTCCAGTTCTCCGGCAGCGATATCATAGCTCTTGCTGACTGATGTATATTTGTTATTAACTTTATCAATGGCAGATGATGCCATTCCCTTGTCAATTTCGTTCAAAAGGGCAAGATTCTTTTCAGCCATAGCCTGTATTGATCCGGATAGAGCCCTGCTATCATTAAACTCCCTATTTTCATAACTTGTTCTTGCCTTTTCTAACTCCGGTTTTGAATCATTAAGAGTAAGGGAAATTTTTTCCATATCCTGGATAAATACACCTGTTTCAACGCCGATGCCAGAAAGCTGCTTAGCTGCGTCATTTGTACTGTTCAATATGGAAATGGCATTGAAATAAGTCGACTGCGCCATGGATAACATCGATTTGGTCTGGCCTTCTTCGGTGTTGTTGTACTCCAGTTCAGCCTGGATTGCAAGATAATAAGCGTTGTCTGCATTGATTTTTGCCATTTCTGCAAAAGATCTGGATTCATTTGCCGCAGCAACTCCCTTTTCATACCTTCCGGAGCTAAAATACGAATCTGAATCAGATTTCTTGATTCCGGCCTTGCCGATAAGATTTTTAGCACCAAGCTGCTTACTTTCAGCGAGCTTGGCATCTGCACCCAGATCTTTTGCCCCGTCTAAGGCACTCTGGGCATTATTTATGGCGGACTGGGCTCCATATATCGCACTATTTACAATGCTGGCTATGTATCCCGGGTTTTCGGTGTAGTTGAGATTGAAAGAAACATTCCTGTAAACTTTTACTTGATCGCTCAAATCATAACAATAAGAATTGACTATATGCCGAACATTTCCGGCTCCACTTCCCCATGGAGGTGCCTTGACAGGCAAAGATGGATTCAAAGTAGAGCCTGCACTTATCACATATTCTGACGACCATGGTTCTGAATCTAAACCGATGGCACACATGCCAGAATAAAAAAAATTATAATTCGTGAGCAAAAAAGAAATATTAATGGTCTCGCCGGTGTAAACGGGGGAGGAGTTCGGTATCAAATTTAGAGTATAGGAAATGTCAGCATGCGCAGTCCCGGATAACATTATTATGGCTACAGGGATCAATAACATTTTTCCTGGGACGAACATATATCCTGCGTGTTATCCTATATTTTATTTTATGGTTTAAATGTTTGAGTGTGGCAGCATTTAACTATTCCCGGCTCGCCTCATCAAAGCTGCGAAAAACCCATCTGTGTTATGAACCTGAGGCAACGATCTGAAAAATCCTCTTTCTGTAGTAAATGTGCTAAAAATATCCGGATTAACTTCGGATGCAGGGATAAGATGAAAATCTTTGTTCTTTTCAAGAAATGCCATAATAATCTCTTCATTCTCTTCCCGGCTTATCGTGCAGGTTGCATAAACCAGCCTTCCTCTTGTTTTAACGAGCCTGCTGTAATTCCGGATGATCTCTTTCTGCTTCACAGCAAGCTCTCCAATATCCTCACGGGTCAAATTCCATTTTGAATCTGGGTTTCTACGGAACACACCCATACCCGAGCACGGGGCATCTATAAGAACACAGTCAGCAGCGCCATTATACAGATGAATTTCATCAATATCGGATGTCTTTATGTTTGAAGCCCCAGCCCTGCTCGCCCTTCTTCTCAGATTTGCCAGTTTTGGCTTGCTGGTATCCAGAGCTATGATATTCCCTTTAGCTTTCATCAATCCTGAAAGGAAGAGTGATTTTCCTCCGTTACCGGCACATGCATCGATCACGCATTCTCCCGGCTTTGAGCCCGTAAGCAGCGTGATAAGCTGGCTTCCCTCGTCCTGGACCTCAAAAAGCCCGCTCCTGAACGCTTCTGTCTTGAAAATATCCTCCTTTTTATCAACAAAGAGACCAAAAGGAGAAAAAACTGTTGGCGTTGAATAATAACCTTCGGATTCCAGCAAGCTTTGAAGAGTATTCCTATCTGTCTTGAGCGGATTTACCCTGATCGTCAAAGGAGGTTCAAGATTATTGGCAAGACAAAGAGCATCCACCTGATTTGGCTCCCGGAATTCCGAAAGCCATTTTTCCACTATCCATGATGGATGTGAATGGTATATGGATATATGTTCAACTGGATTTTTCCCCATATCAGGAAAGATTATCTCGTCTTTATTCCTTAACACCCCCTCAACTGTTCTCTTTACAAACCCGGAAAATTTTTTCTGGCTCACCGATAACGCTATTGCATTATTCAATATCGCAATCGCGGAGGTTTGTGCAAACACGGCCTGGTATGTACATATCCTGAGCATATTGAGAATATTTTGGTCAAGCCCCAGGATCATGGCTCTGGATGCATTTTCAATGATAAAATCGATCCTTGCCCGATGCCTCAGTATCCCATAGGTAAGTCCAACGATAGCAGCTTTTTCAGATGATGAAAATTCTTCTCTCTTGAAAAGGTCTCCGAGGAGCGCATCAGGGTATTTTTTTTCGAAAGAGATGGTATCTAGAAGCTTGAGAACTGCGAAATATGTTTTTTGCCTGATGAACTGACTTCTGTTATTATTATCCACGATCGCCTTTTTATGCATTGTATTATTTAAGTATAGAGATTAACTATAATATAACCGGTTAGCCATCAGGGGAATAAAATGATAAAAGTCTACATAATTTTCTATACCCGCTACGGTAATACCTTAAAACTCGCAGAATTGATAGCTGAGGGCGCCCGATCTGTTAAAGGATGCGAGGTTATTCTGCGAAGGACAGCAGAACTTGCCCCTGAAGAAATAATCCAGAAAGACGAGCGCTGGAAGAAGATACGGGAGAACCTGAAGAGCATCCCCGAAGCAAAGGCCAATGATCTTTTCGATGCCGATGCCGTTATTTTCGGGAGTCCCACGCGCTATGGCAATATGAGTTCTTCTCTCAAGGATTTCATAGATAAGACGGCTGGCGTATGGGTAAAAGGAGGCCTTGTAGGAAAAATCGGTGCAGCTTTTACATCCAGCACATCGATCCACGGGGGACAGGAGACAACACTTCTGACCATGTTCATCCCCATGCTCCATCACGGAATGATCATTGCCGGGATCCCGTATTCTGAAGACCATTTGTTCACAACAACCGCAGGCGGATCACCGTATGGAGCCTCTGCAGTAACAGGTTCGATGGCGGACCTACCTTTCACACCGGGAGCCTCAGCTCTCGCAAGAGCTCTTGGTAAGAGGGTTGCTGAGCTTGCGACAAAACTGAAACTGGGCGAGGAAGCGATGAAAAAACAGGGATGAAAATGCAGAAAGTTTGCACAGACCTGAGCGATATAGAGTACAGCATACTCAAAAATTTGAGAATCGTGGAAGGGGAGAACGGCGATAAGCTCAGGAACCTTCTGAGATATTATATATTCACGACACCTGAATTAAAGTCATCGGAATATGCTCTCAAGAGATTTGAAGATAAAAAGGAAATTGAAGAGCTGACGACCGGGGTGATGACCGCATATAATGATACCGATAACCCGATGGAGAAATGGACCGAAGATATAATCAACAAACTGACATCCGACCTGGTTGAAATAAACGTGCTTACAAAAGTCGAAGGAAATCAATTCATGCCTTCGAATAAATTCAAGAGCATGTTCAAGATGCTGCTCCATGATATAGCAACGGAATCAAAGGATATCGAAGAATACCAGGCGGCGGTGGTAGCATCAATCCAGCTGCTCAAGGAGTTCGGCGGCGGGAGCCTGAGCATGCAGAGTATAAGGGATGGCTCGATCTATATTAATGAGAACTGGATGTATGCTTACGCCGGCGCGATGAAACGGGCAAGGGAATTCAAGAGAACTAAAAAAATATTCTTTTCTGAGACTGAAATTGCGGAATCTTTCAGCAGGGTATGATGGCCTTGACGGGACTCTACAGGGACGAAGGGTTGGAAATATACGAAAACTCACATTATCCCCATGGCGAACATATCACTGAAGTAGAGCAGATACTTTCATGGTACAGAGCAGGGAAATCGCGGGTCCTTGATATAGGATGCAGCGGGGGGCTGCATGCCATTGAGTTCTCCAGAAATGGCTTTTCTGTAACCGGTCTTGATATGGAATCGTCGGCAATAGAACGTGCGAAAAAAAGAGCCGGGAATATGCCAGGGAAGGCTGAGTTTGAGGTTTTTGATGTAGAGATCGATGATTTTTCGCATCTTGGGAAATTTGACCTGGTCTACAGTATTGGGAACGTCCTTTCACATATCAGAAAAAATAATATTTTGAACGTCCTGAAAAAAATCCAGGGCTGCATGGATGAAAATGGAATTTTTCTGTTTGATGTTCTCATCAATGAGAAACCATTTCGTAGAAGAATGCTTCCCGGAAAAAAGGACATTCAAATAATCTGGGAAAGAAAAATAGATGCAAAAACAGGCGGGATAAGCATGGACGGGACTTTCCTCGAATATGGTTTCGCCCAGCATTTTGATGTATGGGGATACAGCATCGAAGAGATATTGGCCATGTTAAAGAGCTCTGGATTCAGAAATATTGAGTTCTCAGGAAAACTCGATTTCGCCGCAAAAGATAAAACCAAAAACCCTATAAGTCTTTACATATAGATTTTTATCTCTTACGAATTATGAAAGTACCTGAGATTTTGAAGACTTCTTAAGCCCCTCAATAAAGCCTACCATATCAATCAATTTTGCTTTTGTATAGAAACGAGCGGTCTCCTTGCCCGTGCTAAAATCAATTGTCTTAATTCTATGTTTATCAAATTCTTCTTTGTTAGTCTGATAGAAACCTGAAATTTTTTGCAATAATGAAACACTAAAATATTTACTGAAACCAAATCCTTTGCAAAAATTATCATCTAAGGCTGGGACATTGCCGAATACTCCAAGCATTATCTTTGTAACTAATGTGGTAGATGCATATTCATCATCTTCGCCGAGACAACCAGAAATCTGTTCATATATTCCAAGCAACAATGAAATTCTCTCGCCCGAGTAAGTATCAAGGTCAATCTCCCAATAACTTTTTGGCATTTTGGCGATAACAGATATCAGTTTTTCATAATGCCTAACACTTTTCTTTAATAGAAATGACGAACCTCTCAGCATTCCCCAACTGGAAAGATAAAAGCCAATTTGCAGGCAACTTAACTGAACATTAGTAGAGCTGGCGATAGCCTCAATATTTCCCTGCTCATAGAATTCACGGAAATAATTATAGCAGTAATCAAAAGATGAATATCTCTTATCGGGTGAACGACCTTCCAAATAATTTCCTATGTTGTCACTGATATTCATTTTTCTCCAAGGCTTTCTGCATGATTCACTCTTATATATTCTTAAGTCTTTCCAATATAAATCCATCCCCCCATATTGACGGTCAATTATTGTATATGATCCAAGACGGGGAGCGGGGCGCCCTCCACCCGGCGCGCCGCCAAAGGTTCAGCTCTGCCGAATCCCTCCGGGGACGGTGCGCCCGGTGTCGGTGTGGCTGGGCGATAACTACCAAAACGAATTGTCACGATCACTTTTTAACACCAGCGACAAAAACATCAGTTCGTAAAAATCGAAAGTAAGCTCATAGATACAGTAAGGGCGATCCTTTGAATATTAAAAGTAATTCAATATGTATAAGTAATAACATAATATTGGCGTTTACTGTGCAAGCTCAAACCCTCTGGCGCAGTCCTGCATGAAAAAACAGGTGGCATGCTCTTCAAGCGAAGTCTGCTGGAGAGGAAGCGCATAGATACTCCTGGCCCTGAGCGTTTAAATAGAATCATCTTTATAAATACCTACATTCATTGTAATATATATGCCTAAATCAGACACTATTCTTACAAACAATAATAGAAAGAGCCTTTCAAAAACAGAGTCCTATTTACTTTCAAACTTATCCGAAGAGGAAACGGAAATATTTACTGTGAATGATGTGTCAAAAGTTCTTAATAAATCTTATGCAGCATCCCGTAAAATAATAAGCAACCTTAAAGCGAAACGATGGATTGAGAAGATAGAAGCAGGTAAATATCTCATCATACCCCTGTCTGCGGGCGTTAAGCCGAAATATACAGAACATGAGTTTATAATCGGCTCAAAGCTGGTCGAGCCTTATTATGTCTCGTATTGGAGCGCCCTGAATTATCATCACATGACAGAGCAAATTCCATTTTCGGTTTTTATTGCAACCACAAAAAGAAAGAGCAATAAAGAGATTCTGGGCGTGAAGTATATCTTTGTGACTCTATCGAAGAATAAATTCTTTGGGTTTACCACGTCAAGCATCGCCGGGAAAAGCGTTAATATTTCAGACAGGGAAAAAACAATTGCGGATTGCCTTGACCGTCCGGAGTACTGCGGCGATATAACCGAAGCGACAAAAGCCTTAAGAAGCATAGATTTGTCTTATAAAAAAATAGTTGATTATGCGATCAAGATGGGCAATGCAACAATCCTTAAAAGGCTGGGGTATTTATCTGAAATCTTGAAACTGGATTTGGGTGAAGGATTAAGGAAAAGAATGCTAAAAAATATTTCAAAAGGATATTCGGTTCTGGATCCTTCTGTAAAGACGAGAACGGGAAAATACAATGAAAAATGGAGATTGCTGGTAAATCGAAAAATCGGTGATGAATTCTGATAGCCGCAGAAAAGATACGGAAAATAGCACGGGAAAAAAAGTTTCCGGCAGGTGTAATAGAAAAAGACTATGCTTTGAGCTGGCTGCTTTACGGCATATATTTTTCTGATTTGAAAGATGTTCTTGTATTCAAGGGCGGAACTGCTTTGAGCAAAATATATTTCCCGAAAACGTGGAGGCTCTCTGAGGACCTGGATTTTACCGTTATTGAGGGAATTCAGGATTCAAGAATAAAATCGATGCTGGTGGATTGTTTTGAAGCGCTTAATGAAAAGAGCGGAATGGAATTTCATCTTGCAGAATTTCATTCGACCCCGGGGCACAATATAGGAACGGTGCAGTTCACCGGCCCTCTTGGCAAGAACAGCGTCCGCGTGGATATAAGCCTGAATGAAATTCTCACTTTAGAGCCCCTGAGAAAAGAAATAGATGACGATTACGCAGATATTGGGAAATTCGATATTCTTGTTTACTCGCTGGACGAAATATTTGCGGAAAAGCTGCGTTCGATAATTCAGAGAGGCAAAAGCAGGGATTATTTCGATGTCTGGATGCTAATGAAAAATGAAGCGTTTGATAAAAAGAAAATAAAGGAGATCTTCATAAAGAAGTGCACGGATAAAAACGTTGAGCCGGGGTATGAATTATTTTTTTGAGAAAACAAAGCTTAACGAAGCAAGGGATTTCTGGTAAACCGGATTGACAAGGCTGATGAACGAAATCCCGGACTTTGATAGGATTATAGACGAGTTAAGAAATGAGCTTGAATTCTTGAGATGATGTCTTTTGCTGTCGATAGAATTGGCGGGTTATTACTACGGCGAACCTAGTGTTGACAAGTGCGGAGAATCCTGCACAATGACTGTAGTAGGCACGTTTACAGTATCGTGCTACGGTATGGATTCAGAACCTCAAAGATGCAGAATTGCTCCATGAGTTGCATCATTCTTGCCCCTGAGCGGTGTAATATTCTATATGCATGGAGGGATATGTGATAAAAAAATAATGGAAAGGAATTATCCATAATCCTTAAATAAGATGAACATAATTGTACATCAATGTACTAAATTGTACAATCCACGAAAGTTATGCATCCAAAAATTAACGAGATATTGGCATATACTGCAAAGAGAATCCCGCCAGACGGAACTGATAAAAAAAGGAATGAGAAAACTCGAAGTTTCCAGGACATTTTAAAAATCAGAAAAAAGAATAACCTTGTTCCAGTGATAACGGAGGTCAAGCCCTCCTCACCGACACGGTTCATAAGGGCAGTGACACCTGCGGATGCAGCAGATATCGCTGTACAGATGGAAAAAGCAGGGGCTGCGGCAATATCAGTGCTTACGGAACCTCAATTTTTCAAAGGCAGCCTGGAAAACCTGAAAGCTGTCCGTGAAGCTGTAAAGCTTCCCGTTCTGCGAAAGGATTTCATTATAGATAAAAGGCAGATATATGAATCGGAGAGCGATCTGATACTCCTGATAGCGGGTATTCTCGGAGAGAGACTTAACGATTTTGTGGAGGATTCCATATCCTGCGGCCTTGAGCCGCTTGTAGAGGTACATAACAAAAAGGAGCTTGATAGCGCCCTTTCTACAGATACAAATATCATTGGTATCAACAATCGGGACCTCGATACACTGAAAGTTGACATCACCACCACTGAAGCTCTGGCACCGCTTATCAGCGATAGAATAATCATCAGCGAAAGCGGGATCTCAGCGCCAGAGGATGCCGTCCGTATGATAAACGCGGGGGCAGATGCGATCCTGGTCGGAACATCTATTATGCAGGGAAATATTTACGATAAAACATACGAGTTAGTACATGCTTTGAAAAGATAGGATATATATGAAACAGGAACTTAAATCTACCAAATTCGGTAAGTACGGAGGGCAGTTCGTGCCTGAAGTATTGATGCCGGCCCTTGAAGAGCTCACGGAACAGTATGAAAGATACAAAGACGACCCTGTTTTCAAAGAGGAGCTGGATTATTATCTCAGGGATTTTGCAGGACGCCCTTCGCCTTTATATCACGCAAAAAGAATGAGCAGCGAATATGGTGTCAAGATATATTTGAAGCGCGAAGACCTGGTTCACGGAGGCGCCCATAAATTGAACAATACGCTCGGGCAGGCGCTCCTTACAAGATACATGGGTAAGAAACGGATAATCGCCGAAACCGGCGCCGGGCAGCATGGTACCGCATGCGCAATGGCTGGCGCGGCTTTTGGCATCGCCACCGAGGTTTACATGGGCGCCAAGGACACGGTACGGCAGCGTATGAACGTTTACAGGATGGAACTGATGGGCACGAAGGTCATACATGTAAGAAGCGGCTCGCAAACGCTGAAAGATGCGATCAACGAAGCCATGCGCGACTGGGTTGCCAATGTGGAGACAACGCATTACATGATAGGCTCCGTGGTCGGGCCGCACCCTTATCCGACGATGGTGAGGGATTTCCAGAGCGTCATAGGAAAAGAGACGCGAACGCAGATAATGGAAAAGGAAGGAAGGTTCCCGGATTCCATAGTGGCCTGCACAGGCGGGGGGAGCAACGCGATGGGAATTTTCCATCCTTTTATAGACGATGACGTAGACCTTTTCGCCGTGGAGGCAGGCGGCAGCGGCATGAAAACTACGGATAAGGAAGCATTGCATTCAGCGACCCTTTGCGCCGGCGAGGAAGGCGTGCTTCACGGCGCTCATACAAAAGTGCTTCAGAACAAGTATGGACAGATACTTGAATCGAGCTCGATAGCCGCTGGCCTTGATTATGCGGGCGTAGGGCCGGAACTTGCCTACCTTGCAGATATCGGCAGGATAAAGCCCAGGAATTCAATGGACAGCGAAGCGCTGGACGCCTTTCATGACCTGTGCAGGCTTGAGGGCATTATTCCGGCGCTTGAGTCCTCGCACGCAGTGGCTTATGTCAAGAAGGCGGCGGCTTCGGGAGAGCTGGGAGATATTGTGGTAATTAACATTTCGGGAAGGGGCGACAAGGACCTTGAAACGGTGATGGGCGTGAAATAATGAAGATAAGTGAAAAATTCAGGGAACTGGAAGCAAGAAAGGAAGGGGCTCTCATAGCCTATATCTGTGCCGGCGACCCCACACCTGTTGCCACAAAAGAGTACGTGACCGCACTTGTGAGAGGCGGCGCTGATATCATAGAACTGGGGCTTCCATTCTCAGACCCGGTAGCGGACGGTCCTACCATCCAGGCTGGGATCGAGCGCGCGCTGAACGGCGGGATGAACCCAGATATTTATTTCAGGACAGTCGGGTCTCTTAAGGTCCATATCCCTCTTGTGGTGATGACCTATTACAATCTCATATTCAAAAGAGGTCTTGAAAAATTCGTAAAAGACTGCGGAGCCTCGGGTATTTCGGGGATCATAGTCCCCGACCTGCCGGTAGAGGAATCGGGGGAGCTTGCGGCTTTTTGCAGGCAGTGCGACATCGACCTGATCTTCCTTGTTGCTCCCACGACTACGGAATCAAGGATGAAGAGAATCCTGGCGCAGGGCACGGGTTTCCTGTATCTTGTGGCGCGCCTGGGCGTTACGGGGGCACGGAGCGATATAGCCAGTGCTACAAAAGAATTGATCAAGAGAGTGAAGACCAAAACGCCCAAAGCAGTAGGATTTGGGATCTCAAATGGCAGGCAGGCTTCCGAGTTAATCCGGGCCGGGGCGGATGGGGTTATCGTAGGCTCTGCGTTCGTGGATATTATCGCGAGCGGAAAAGATGCATCCGGGAGGCTTGAGGCGCTGGCGAGGGAATTGAAAGAAGGGATACGGGCGGCACGGGAATAAGTTGCTTCCGAAATTTTTTCCTTTGATTTTATAAGAATATTTCTTTTGTTCAACAAAAAAAGATTCATCTATACTTTATTCATGAATTACCCGCATGATGGCTTCATTATCATGGATAATTTTTTAAATGAGTATGATGTTTAATGTATTGATGAGTGGGTGTTCAAATGACTGTATCCGAATCAAAATTTGATGAATATAACTTCTATCAACCTTTATTGGAATCCCAAATAATAGTTTTCAGTCCAAAGGAATATATAGAAGTCTATGAATCGTGGTTCCATACATTGACAGGTGTTCTGGTTTTCCTGAAATGCAATCCGGAACTGAAAGATATTCTAAAAGCGGAACTCGTAAGGCATCAAAACGAGATAGTGCTTCAGTTAATAGAAATTATTGAAGAAAAGCAAAAACATGTCTGATTGTCAAAATATTATGGAGAAGATGAGCGTAAAACTTTAATGTTGTTCTTGAATCTGAAAAATTGAATATCATAACCCTCAAGCAGTTCCCACATCGAATTTTAAAAGTTTTCGCTTTAGATATCGATCTTGTTTTCTTTAGGACATTATAAATATAAAGTATTTATTATTCATCGTCCGAAAGTTCGATGCTCTGGCAACAAAACCTTTTTCCATGCCTATCAACTATGGTTCGGATTTACTTGCTCCTCTTCTTCTCCACCTGTGCTTTCACCCTCGGATTATCTGCAGCTTTCTGGACATCAGGTGGGAAGTCTGACGCCTCGAACACTTGGCGAATCTCGATCACGTCGCCATCTTGTGCAGGGACTCGCTTCGCCCATTCGACCGCCTCTTCCTTCGACTTCACGTCAATCATCCAGTAGCCGCCGATTACTTCCTTGGCTTCGATGAGGGGCCCATCGGTAACTTTGGGCTTCCCGCTGGAAAAAGCGACACGGGCGCCCTTCGAGATTGGATGAAATCCATCGAGTGAGATCAGCGCACCTACCTTCGCCAGGTCTTCGTTGAACTTCATCATCTTGGCAACGGACTCAGCGGGCGGGGCGAATCCTTCCCCAGCTCTCTCTCCGGGCGGCGTATCAGGTTGGTAGATTTTAGGGATCATGAACATCATGAATCGCATGGTTTTATCTCCTTTTAATTTACGCATAGGAAACTACTTTGATGAATCTTCTTGAAAGAAGAACTAAGGCTTCTTGGCAAACATAGCCTTCGCAGCCTTTTCTAGCTCCTTATCAGAAATATCCTTTATATGCATAGCCAGCATCCATCGATGACCGAATGGGTCAACAATACCGCCGGCGCGGTCGCCCCAGAACGCATCCGCGAGGGGCATGGTTACAGTGGCGCCTGCGGAAACAGCCTTTGCAAAGACAGCATCGACATCCTCAACATAAAAGAACATGCTGGTACTTGTGCCGCCCTCTGGTGATTGGGGTGAGAAGACTTTGTGTTCCGGGAATTCAGGAGACAGAAATAATATCGAGTCACCGATCTGAATCTCCGCATGTACGATGCTTCCATCAGGCCCGTGAAAGACCCGCCGTTTCTTTGCACCAAATACCCGTTTGTAAAATTCAATTGCCTCCGCCGCATCGCGCACAACCAGATCAGGTGTGAGCGAATGAAAACCTTCCGGAATTGCTTTTGTTTTCATACTAACCTCCAAATTTTTCCCTGCCTAAATTATGATTGGTTCTCATTCGATTTAAATTTATCTCGCATATGTCTGCTTTAAAGATCTTATGTCAATCCTTTTCATTTTAAGCATTGGCTTAAAGGATCGGTGCTGATGCTCCGGAAATAAGATTACTGTAAAAAGCAAAGTGATCGTAGAATGGGACTGAGGTTCCAGGTCTTTCAGCCATGGGTGTGAGATCAATACCTGATTCTCATGCATTTAAGTATACAAATCCGGGGAAACCTTCTTCAAACATTCTTCAGTTAATTTTCTTGAGAATGTATATGTTTATATAATTATGAATTTAACTCATATTATGAATGAAGGCAATTCCAGAGAGAATATTAAAGAAGGATTAAGTGTAGGAATCGTTTTAAAGCAAGATCAGAGGAGCGGTAAAATAACTCAGGGTATTGTAAAGAGAATTTTAACTAATGCTTCATATCATCCACATGGAATAAAGGTTGAACTAAAAAACGGTCAAGTTGGAAGAGTCAAGGAAATTCATTCAAACGTTGCAAGACAAGAACTATTCATTGGTCATTGGTTAAGGAGTTTGATTGATTTAATGCGTATCGTTTTTCGAAATACGAAAGATAGTTATGATTCTCGATCCTTAGTTGAAATAGAACACGGATGGCACGGATTTGACGGATACCCACGGATATTTTATCATCCGTGCCAATCCGTGTTATCCGTGGAATCCGTGTTCCATCCCATTTTTTTCTCTTAACCGATGACTTATGAAGAACTATTATTGAGTGTATTCTATATGGCAGTTTGATGCCTGGAAATTCCACGACTCAAACGAAATATAAGTATTAGGCATGAATCCTGATACACTGCTTTTCCCAGAGCGGCGGTCTGTTCCTCCTGCTTCAAAACACAGGAAAAAATAACAAACAGGACATCTGAAAGATATGCCCTTCAGGGTGTCAAGCGGAATAGGACTCAAACGGTGAGGAAGAACCTTTACTCAAAGAATCTTTTTAATTTTTTCTAGTCGGAGATAAATTTACTTGAAAATTGAGATTTCTTAATTCCCCATATAAATGATCCAAGTAAGGATAATCAACCACAGAGAACGCAGAGATCACAGAGTTGTAATAATTCTCTGTGTCCTCTGTGCGCTCTGTGGTTTTTTTCGTACCAGAAGATAATAAAAAGTCTCTACTTAAATCAGACCCTTTAACATCGAAATCTTTATCGATTTTTAGATGTATTACGAAGCATTATGTCTGAAATCCTCATAGTATATTACTCAAGGGCAGGCAGCACGGAAAAGCTGGCAGGGGCGATCGCTGAAGGCGTGCGTGAAGGAAAAGGGAATCCAACACTGAAATCCGTGGACGAGGTCGATGTCAATGAGCTTCCAGAATACGACGGCATCATAGCAGGTTCCCCCGTTTATTATGGCACCATGGCAGCCGAACTGAAGAAGTTCTTTGACGAATCTGTCGTGGTCAGGAAAAAACTCATCAATAAAGTCGGCGCGGCATTTGCCACCGGCGCCCACAGGACCGGAGGCAAGGAAACCACCATCATCTCCATACTCCTGGTAATGCTGATCGAGGGTATGATAATTGTTGGCGATCCCTATGAGACCGGGGGCCACTATGGCGCGGCAGGTTCTGATGAGGTCGGACTGAAAGAGGGAAGAGCGCTTGGGAAAAGGGTAGCCGAGCTTGCTGACGTCGTACACGGGAAAAAATGAAGACAAAGAAAAATAAACAAAAATCAGGACCAAAAACACCCGGTAAGCGATCGTTTTTCAATCTAAGAACAGCAATAGCCATACTTGTTTTTTTTATCCTAATTTTTCTTTTTTATTTTTCCATCCCGCAAGAAAGCGATAAATGGAGCGTGAGCAAAGAAGGTGTTCTTTCCTATCCTGAAAACAGGGGCAAAGTCGAAGTAAAAGTGCTCAAGACCGATTCGGGCAGCAACTATACTCTCGAAACTATTTCCTTTACGAGCAAGGATTATACAGTGGAAGGGCTCCTTCGCATACCTTCCTCTGACAGGAAAGTGCCGGGTATCGTGATACTGCCCGGAGCAACCGTTCCGAAGGAAGGGACGCAGGGGTTGGCTGGGATCTTTTCAGGTCAGGGTTATGCAAGTCTTGGCATTGAGCAGCGCAACCGCGGAGGTGTGGATTTCAACTATGACTATATGCTATGGAAAGAGGGAAAAGAACCGGTAGAACATAAGATGGTATTTGATGCCCTGCGCTCCATCGATGTATTAAGGCAGGATCCACGGATCGATCCAAAGAGAATCGCTATTCTCGGGGAAAGCAACGGCGGGCGTTTTGCGATCATTGCAGCCGCGCTTGACCCAAATATTAAAGGAGTGATCGGCATCAGCACAAGCGGTTACGATACGGAATCCCAGATTGCTAATATAAATGACGAAAATCTGATCAGGTTTTATCGTTCCATCGACCCTGAAACATACCTGCAGTTTATACCTCCGCGCAGATTTGTAATGCTGCATTCCGATAACGACAGTATTATTCCGGTTGACTTGGCGAGGAATACTTTTAAAATGGCTGGGGAACCAAAACGGTTTTATAATGTGACAACCGGGGGTCACGGATTCAGTGAAGGCATGAGAGAGCCTCTTGGGAATGAATTAAGGCTTGTGCTGCAATAATTTTTTACATTAACCTGACATTTTCCATATGGCTGTTATCATATAAGATAATGATTCATTGGAATATCATGGGTGTATAAAATGAATAAACATATTACTAGCGTTTGTTATTTAAATCTAAAAGTGTTTTAAATTAGCCTGAAATAACCATGAGCCTGAGAGAAAATATAAAAGATGGTGTTAAATCAGAAAAAACGCCCAGGCTAATTCTCTATGCAATCTCGATCGCTATGCTCACAGACATTTCATTAACCTATTATATACTCACGTCTATTGTGGGAAGCAGTGAAAGAAATCCTGCAGCATATTTATTTATTCAAACCTTTGGCATTATTCCCGGACTCCTGGTTTTAAGCCTGCTCAGTATGATTTTTTTAGTTATGTTTGGAATAATTTTAAAGAGACTGGTCCCAAAAATAGTAAAAAATGAAAAGGTTGATTGCCAGCTTGTATCCAATGGCATATGGATTTTCATACTGCTCTTTGTCCTGATACAGATTTTTAAAGGAATTGTGAAGAACCTGTTGATACTGCTGGTCTCCTTTTAATTTACCGATTAAAGAATATTAGTTTGGCGCCAAGGCTTGAGATTGACAGGTATGAGCAGTCGTCTGCCCGGATTCTGCGCCAATTATCATACAAATTGGAAGTATAAGGAAATAACCAGCCTAACCTATCTGAAAGCATCTCATTGAAATTGAACCATTTTGAAATCCTTCATAGGTGAATCTCAATGGCTCATTCTTCCCCTGCAGAGCTATGCCATAGATCATTGGCAAATAATGGTCAAGTGTCGGGACCGCAAAATAAGCTGATGGGCCAATATTTTGATAATTGATCAATTCCTTATGGTTCCCATCCATCAAATCAAATTTCACTTTCTCATCAAATTCTATCGCCCAATCATATGGTTCCGCATCAATATTCTGAAAGTTGATCAACCCAAGATTATGGACAATATTTCCGCTGCCGATGATCAGAACTCCCTTTTCCCTGAGTCCCGCAAGCCTTGATGCCAGGTCATAATGATACTGCAGCGGTTTGGGATGCCATTCGTTGAACGAGTAATCCAGGCTCATTTCAAATACCGGGATATCAGCCTCAGGATACATATGTTTCAGGATAGCCCATGAAGCATGATCCAATCCCCGATCATTGCTGCATTTAACCTGCGCTTTTCGTAAAGAATCGCTTACAGATCTGGCATGAACAGGCGAACCCGGACAGGGATATTTGATCTTGTACAGCTCATGTGGAAATCCATAAAAATCATAGATGGTTTCTGGTTTTTCCGTGCACGAGACATATGTCCCCACAGTCAACCAGTGCGCTGAGATGACCATTATTGCCTTTGGCCTGGGTAGATCTTTGCCTAACTTTACAAGGCTATCAGTGAATTTGTTCTTTAAGATGATATTCAATGGTGATCCATGGCCAATGAATAATACAGGCATTTTATCATCTTGATTCATAGTTCCCCAATTCAATTAAGTCTCAAGGCATATTATAATTTTGGGATGTCTTGGCTTTTAGATAGATTTAATAGCAACCGTGTAGAGTATAGCGATACTATTTGATCAGCCCGCAAGAAAATAGCTTTGTCGAGTTTATCAAAATCAGGGGCTGTGGCCTAGTCCGGCATGGCGACGGGCTCCAGCGGAAATCCCCGGAAAGTCCCCGGAATTTATTCCGTGGCCGGGGGTGTGATGATGAGCAACGGGTCTACCGAGCGAACCGGACGCGGTAAGCTATGAGGAGCCGTTGGAGCACTGAACGTGCATTGACCCCGTATTTAAATATGGGGCCAGAAAGCCAAAAACCTGGCGTTTTCGGAGAGACCCGTCGATCGTGAGTTCAAATCTCACCAGCCCCATACTACAAACAATTTCTATCTGCCTTTTGTGGTTCAAGAAGGGTAACTTTAGTTCGGTCTTTAATCAGAAAGATGAGGGAATGGCAAGTTCTGTTGAGAATTTTATTTCAGATCATAACACATGCGAATATATCAGGGAATATATTCCTGAAAACAGTATACAGGCCTCGTACATCGTCAGGGGATTGTGACTGATCACGATAGGTATTTCGTGCATCCTAAGAATGACTTATAACAATTGCGGAATATTGAACATGGGACACAGTTTTTCAAATAACACCAGTGATTTGTGAAATATTTATAAAGAAATTTGGTTGATAGAATTGCGGTGTGTTCTGAATCCCTGTATCTAGAATGAACCAACTATGCTAGCTTGGCAAATACATTGAAAGTGGATTCCGTTAAAAAAAGAAACGGGGGCGATTTGAATCCCCCGAATTTCCATAGTTTAACCCTGTGACAGAGCTTTTACGTTTTCTAATACTTGGTCGACCGAGATGACTGGGTACGTTTTGAACTTGATGTACGGAACATACCTCAATAATTCAAGGGCGATCTCCTGTTCAGTTCCTTCAGTGATAGTGTATCCTGAAATTCTACCAGCAAACTCTCCCCAATCCGTCATTTTGCCACTATCTAAGGCCTCTTTGACCATATTCAACATCTTGGTCCAGTTCTCAAATCGCTCTTCAGGTTTATCTGGCACTTTAGTCGCATCCACTTCCCAAAGTACGAGAAACTTTGTCATTCATTTCACCTCCTTCTATTTTAATCACATGCTTTTAGCCAAAGTTGTCAAGTATGCCTAGTGAACAATAGCATCTAACCGCTTTCCCAAACTGCAAATAAGAGAACACACTAAGTTTATTTAAGGTTGTCGGCTACTAAAGAAGTCAAGCCCCAAGAGTAACCATTTCGATATTAAAGCATTTACCTGCCGGTTCACAAACCAGGCTCAAAATAATTTTTTACATGACCATTTTATGATCTGAGTAACATTGGACAATAGACGTTCTCATGCGCCCACACCGATGCATCCACACCACCACACACAATATACCCGATTTTACGATTACCGGTTAATATGTTACGATAAAGCCGCTTGAAAATAAAGTCTGCCGATGATCAGGACATTAGAGGGAATGCTTTAGTTTTGACCACGATCATGCCATACAATTCATAATATTTATGTTGTATTGCTTGACTGTTGTTAATGTTAATACTCTTTTAGTAAAAAGCGATTATTAGGGTTCGCACGTCGTATGGGATTTGTGACTGACATCTAGTAGAGAACTCATACTCCAAAAGGTTATAGGAAGCCAGACCTCTTCTTGACCTCAAAAAATAGCGCACAATGTTTATCAAGAGTCTATTTCAACAACTTGGAATTGCTTTTCAATTTAAAGTCTAATCCCTTCGATAACGCTCTGTGTATTTTTTTATTGTATCGTTTAAATTTATATGCGCTTGTTTGTTTCTATATTTGAAAAAGAGATGTGTTTTTCCATCCAACATCAATGCTACATTACTATAGCGCTTCAATCAAAAAGAGCTTTAAGAATAATATTTAGATCAAGCGATCTAAATTCTTCATTATTTTTCGCAGCCCATGTTAATTCAGAATATGAAAACTGATCTTTCCTCAAGCTTGAAATCAAATCAAACATTGCATCCACATCTTCATCTTCGAAATAACCTGTAAGTTCATCTTTACTTTCTGGGATAAAACAATCGGTGTGGAATTGTCTCTCCCAATCCCACTACAAAATGAATTATATTTTGATTTTATTTAGTTTCTTGATAGCTTTGTATGATGGGTTCTTCAAAACATCTTCCAATTTATATCTCGGTACATCTTCCACAAATTCAGCCAGCGTAGCAGCTGTGAGTAACTGCACATCATATAAAACACTTTCGATTACAACATGTGTAATTTTTGACATGATTTCTCCTTTTTCATTTTAAGGTGCTATTTATTATATCAAGAATGAGGTCTTGATTATGCCCTTAATGAAAATACCACCTTAATTATTTATACTAATGCTCATGCAATATATTTTTTTCGGTGGACAGATGTTCCTTTATAATAAGGTCAAAGATTTCAGGACTATGTAGGTTGTTTTTCCCGATATCCATTTCTCCTTTCCCGTACTCTGCCTTCATTAGAATTAGCAAGAAATCAATACGAGTTGCTAAAACTTTTTTATTTCCTTTTGCACCTGATTTTTGGGATAAATATTACGATAAATGACAGGAAATGTATTAATGTTCGTGTCCAGAGTCTGTGGACATGAAGATTAATCGATAGTTTTGTAAAGTTAATAAATTATTTTATAGACATATTTATGGCAATTCTTAATTTTCCATTAAAACCAATGTTAAATAATCCTTCAAATTTTAGAAATAAACCTCAAGCATATTTAGGAAATCTCGCTCTGGATATAGGTATATTATTTTAATTTCTTAGTGATGTGATCAACATTAGTTGATTCTTCCTCTAATGTTCTTATTCTGTCGAAGAGTTCTCCTCCCATTAAGAGTTCTGGCTTGTCTTTTACTATATCTATATAATGATCCTTTATTTCTATGAGGATTTCATCTGCTATAACATCATCTGTTTTTTTAATGCAAATGAATAAGTATTCTATCGCGCGCGGATCACTGCTCTCTCTTATTTTCATCTCAATAATAGTTTTTATTTTATTTAAGAGTGATTTTGCTATAAAGGGATTTATCTTTTCAACACTAAGGAACAATTCTGCTATTGCTGAAAGGTCTGCACTTATATTTATTTTATAAGTATAATAATTTTTCGTTTCATTGACAAGTCTTTTTGCCGCCTTACTATCTAATTTTTTCACATTAGTTAGCAGGCTGCCTATTGCCACCAGGTCATTACTTTCTCCTATTTTCATTGCATAATCTTTTTGTGTTTCGTTAAGGAGTTCTTCTGCTATTTTTGGATTTATCTTTCTAATAATCGAGAGCATCAGACTTATTCCCCATAGGTCAGAGCTCTCTTTTATTATCCTTGCAATATCATTCTTTGTTTTATTGAGAAGCTCTTCTGCTGTTTTGTCTCCTGTTCCTCTCATTATATAGAGCAGCCTTCTTAATCCTCGAAGGGTATTACTTTTTCTTATTTTATCTGCATAGTCTTTCTTTGTTTCATTGAGAAGTTCTTCTGCAGTTTCAGGATCTATCCATTTCACATAAATAAGTAACAATCCTATTGCATTAAGGTCATCACTATCTCTTATTTTCATTTCAATATCATTCTTTGTTTTGTTAAGAATTTCTTTTGCTCCTATTAAATTAAAGTCTCTCACATAGTTAAGCATTGATCCCACTGCATTAATGTCTGAGTCCACTTTTATCTTCTCTTCAATGCACTTTAGACTTTTTCCATTAGAGAAGAGAACTTTTATTAGTTCATCATATCCAAAAACGCTTATTACTTCAACAAAGAAATAGTAAGTGCTCAAACTACTTTTCCAATCCATTTGTTTTATTTTTTCTTCGACAACTTCTTTCTTAACTTTTCCTTTATTTATATGCTCAAATATCATGTAGCGATTGAAAAGGTCGATGGGCAGCTTCTCAGGGTTTTCATATTCCAGAAGCATGCCCGCATCAGGCGATGAAATCTCCAGCAAGGTCAGATATGTTTTCAAGTCCATTACATCCCTGAATTTGGGTTCTTTTTTCAGAAATTTGCACAGGTTCCTTTCAGTCTCTTTTAATTTCTCTCCCTTCTCTCCAGCTGCCTCCCTCAGCAGTTTAAATGTCTCTGCTGTTGTATTTTCATCCTGAAGAGAATATAGAGCACTCTGCAGTTGCTCTTCGCTCAAAATCCGCTGGTAGAGGTTATACCACCGTTCCCTCATGCACATCAGTTTGAACAGCACACTCCTGTCAAATAAGATGTTGAATACCTGGTCGGGAGTGAAAACTCGCGTGATTCCCCGTTCCAGTGCCGAGGATTCTTCGGTCTTTTCTTCCCCTCTAAGCTTTGGTCTTTGAAATTCCTCTAAAACTGTGAACAACTTGCTCTCGAACACGCTCAGAATGAGCGCTGTAGCATTCACCACTCTCTTGATCTTTCTCGGATTACCACCGATGCTGTGATTCACAAGCTGTGTGTATTTTTCAATCTCTTCAACAGTCCCGCCTGTTAACGATTGCAAATAGCTGGTTATTGCCTGCTCGCTTATTCTTGGGATATAAAATTCAGCCTGAACTATTTTATCGAAATAATTTTCATAATAAAACTCATAATTCTCCTCTTTGTATCTCGTCTTGAGCTCAGCTTCCAGTATCCCATAGTCACAGCCCAGGATGAAGATACAGCCATTGATATCCAGGAATATCTTCAAACTGTTCAAGAAATCAATCAATTTCTCAGGTATTCTATCCAGGTCATCGATAAAAATGACGAGCTTGCCTTTCGATGGCTTTTCTGCCCTGTCCTTTGTTTTTATTCTCCACCAAAGCCGTTTGAAGAACTCTTCCTTCTGCGACAGTTTAACCTTTTTTTCAATTGCGCCCTTAAACTTTTCAATCTTGGTTATCCTCTCTATCACTAATTTCACATCTTCATCAGACCATTCTTTAAAGGGACTGGCTTTCTTGCTTTTCTTCACCAGCTCCATAACGCCTCCGGTTGATATCTTTCCTCCAGAATAAAATTGGAGCACTGAGTCGGTAGAAAAAAGGAATATGTTCCGCAGCGACTCACGCAGCAACTTCTTATTATCGTTCTCATCTTTAAAAAGCTCATTCACAATTTGAACCATAAATGGAATCCAGGGCTTCTCTTCGTTTCCATACTCCCAAGATTTAAAAAATACGGTCTTATAACCTCTGCGCTCCAATTCCGCTTTAGTAATATTCATTAGACTCGTTTTGCCTGAACCCCAGCTCCCAAAAATGCCAATGGTGAAAGGTGTATCATCGCTGGATATGCCCTCAATAGTATTGATTATTCCGTTGGCATACTCACTGAAACCAAGCTTGTCATCCTTTATTTTCTCTACCGCAACATCTGAGAATTTCGACACCATCCTGCTGTTAGATTAACCTTTTTTCTTCATAAAGCCTTTCATTAAATAATGTAAAGAGCTTTACAACCTCTCCCTCCCATACTCAACCGCATTCCAGAATAAGGCCAATCCCGAGCTCATAAATTACGTAACCGGCACGGTTCTTCCGCTTTGGATAAAGAAATGGGATATGGATGGGGTATATTTGGATTCAGGAGGGATGGCATACTGCGATTCCTACATAAAGAACTTGTGTGATAAAACCGGCTTTGCAAAGGGTTCTGAATGCCTGACACCTGTCAATGGTTACTTTAGTCCTGAGCCACTTGCAAACGCCATGCGTAACAAAATTGAAGAGCTGGAAAAAGAAACGGGAAAGAACTTGACCTTCGCAGGGGAAATACCATTTATGACCTCGCGGGATATGCCAGATGACATTATCATTAAGACCTGCAATGGTGACGTTTCCGGATGGTGGTCTGATCCCCGCGTAAACAGGACACTTGGAATATATTTTGATTGGGTGCAGGCCTATAATTTCAGGGGCCTTCTGAAATCAGTTTACGAGGGAAAGCCTCCATCCTATTCGGACAATTATATCAATGCCGTCAAATTAGTACAAAACGAGCTTGAAGGAAAATACGCAAAAACTGCAAAATTCGTGAATATGTGGGTTGAGGCTTATGATTTTCTTGATTTGCTCAAACCTGATGTTTCAAACGCTTTTATAACCCTGGACGCCACGGCTCCGGGCAATATTATTTGGATAGGGGAATACCAAATTATTCTCAATGAAGAAATTGCAAAAGCGCTTGGATATAAGCCGGACATTTTAAAGGAACAATATAAAAAACTCATTGCAATCAAGAAAGCTTTTCCAGCTTTGCAATCGGATAATATCGAAGACGCCCTGATAAGCCCGAAAATTCCGAAACTTATCGCATACAACCGCTGGGATGGAAACGAGTCTATTACCGTGATCGTAAATATAAACGGCAAACCCGTTGACGCTATTGTTAATACGAGATTCAACGAGGATACCGCAATCACTTACGATTTGTTAGATAATGAAACATTTGCAGGCAATTCCAAGGAACTGAAAGTCCGCGTACCGGCTTATGGGTCGAGGATTTTAACAATAAATAGGCGAAAAATGTGAACAAGAAAACCTTAATTTTTGCGGCAGTATTGTTTATTGCAATTGCTGCGTTTTGATAATTCGGCATGCTCCGGATCAAATAAATAACGCGCTAAGCAGCAAATGGACAAATTCCGGGAGTGGCTTAAGCAAGGTAAAGGTTGGCCGTTCTTCACCTGGATATTATGGATTATGTCAGAAATCCCGACGAAATAATTAAGACGCTTAAGGGAATTAACGCGGATTTCGTATTCGGAAAGTATGGTTTCCTGTTCCTGATACGCCAAATTATATTTCCCCTGAAATGAATGTGCGCTTACCCGCGAGAACAGTTCACTGGGAGGGATTAAGTGCATGTACGGGCTGACCTCAACACGCGCTCGTTCTAATGCCCGGCGAGGCTAAAGAATTTAGGATAACGTCAGATTCAAATTACTACGAAATTAAAGCCTTATAAGGAATCGATGGTGTAACATAATTTAATAGATTAACATCTTCAACTGTCATAATATCAGGTCTGCACAGGTCATTTGCAGGCATTTCAGTCTTAAGATGGCTTACGAGTTCAGATTTGCCAGCCCATGTAAAAAACCGCTTTAGTTTGACCCTGCAATTTTCCACCGTTACTGTTGAACATTCACCGTGCTTTTCCATAATGTACCTGTTCACATCGGTTCTATCCCACTTTTCAAGCGACTTAAGCTTATTCATGTTCTTTAAGAATCTACTATAATCCGTTAGAGTTTTCTCTGCCGTGCCATTAATTTTGAGCTCCTGAAGGAATTTATCGATTATACTAATCATATTACTTAATATGTAACTACTAAGCAATAAAGCTATAATCTAAAAAGCTCTGATAAATCCCCATAATGTAGTTTTTTAAAATAAAAATAATTTATACGTATATTTTCACAAAATATTAGTTCATATACAATTAAATACCAAAATTTGTCTTTATTAAGCTATTAAAACATAAAATAAACCCTTAAAATTGTCGATCCATTCATAACAATAACCTGGATTTACTGCTGAAACGGGGATTTATGGAGAACAGGACGATTATATACCTGCGACTGAATTAAACTCTTAATTGGGTAATAGAGAACTTGAAAAGAAAGATTCGGGTAATTAGCATCTTAGCGATATTATTATCCGGTATGAAACATAATGTATTCTTTGATATCAGAATTCGAAATCATCTCCAGAAATTAAAAAGTGGGTTCGGTCAGAAAATCTTGTGATTTCAAAAGTGGGTTCGAATTTACGGTGAAATATGGATCGATTGATGGAATAGTGAGGTCTGAACGTGGATTTTTCTGAAATTAAGGATGTTATTGAAACTTCAAAAGGAACTTTTGTTATCTATCGACTAAATAAGCTTGAAGACATGGGTTTCGAAAACATCTCACGTCTCCCCTGCTCCATAAAGATCTTGCTTGAATCACTCCTGCGGCAACTGGACGGGAAACTCGTTACAGAAGAGGACGTTAAATTATGTGCGCAATGGGACCCGAAAACAAGAAACAAACGCGAGATCCCTTTCATACCCGCCAGGGTTCTTCTTCAGGATTTTACCGGAGTTCCCGTGGTTGTTGATCTTGCGGCCATGAGATCGGCAGTAGAGAGGCTTGGGGGTGACCCTTCCAGGATAAATCCGGTCATACCTGCGGATCTCGTCATAGACCATTCTATTCAGGTGGACTATTACGGCACCTCATTTGCAAGAATGCACAATGAGACAAAGGAATTCGAGCGGAACCGTGAGAGATATTCCCTTCTTCGCTGGGCCAGTATGGTTTTTGATAATTTTCGGGTCATTCCACCTGGGAGAGGAATAGTCCATCAGATAAATCTTGAATACCTTGCATCTGTGGTACATGTCAAAAAAGTGAATAATGAACTTGTAGCATATCCCGATAGTCTTGTCGGGACCGATTCGCACACCACAATGATCAACGGCCTGGGAGTTCTGGGATGGGGTGTTGGAGGGATAGAGGCAGAAGCGGTCATGCTTGGCCAACCATACCATATGCCCCTTCCAGATGTTGTGGGTTTCAGGCTGTGCGGCGAACTCAAGGATGGAATTACGGCCACAGACCTTGTTCTCACGATTACCCAGATATTAAGGGAACGTAATGTGGTAGGCAAATTCGTTGAATTCTACGGTCCGGGATTGGCCAGATTGAGCCTTCCCGACAGGGCTACCATCGCCAATATGGCTCCCGAATATGGAGCAACCGCAGGTTTCTTTCCCATCGATGCAGAAACAATAAAGTATCTCCTGGAGACAGGCAGGAAAAAAGAAGATGTTGATCTTATCAAAAACTATTCCATGGAGCAGGGTCTTTTCCACACGGATGAAAGTCCCGAACCTCTGTTCAGCGAGACTCTGGAATTGGACATGCAGACAGTAGAACCAAGCCTCGCGGGCCCTAAACGACCCCAGGATCGTATACCTCTTGACCAAATGGAACAAAGTTTCCATAAGGTCATGGAAGAGACTTTCCGAAGAGAGAAAACAGAAATGGAAGCGGATCACGAATATCATCGCTGGCTTGGAGAAGGCGGCAGCTTCAAAGTTGAGCATGAGCCTGCCGGTGGGTCGGCGCTCGAAGCCAAATACGAATCAAATGTTCCAATCAGAAACGGCTCAATAGTGATAGCAGCGATTACCTCCTGTACGAACACTTCAAATCCTTCTGTGATGATAGGAGCAGGTCTTTTAGCGAAAAAAGCTGTTGAACATGGACTTAAGGTTAAACCTTACGTGAAAACAAGTCTTGCCCCGGGTTCACGCGTTGTCACTGAATACCTCAGGAATTCTGGGCTCATGCCGTATCTTGAAGCCCTGGGGTTCCACATTGTTGGATATGGTTGCACGACCTGCATAGGTAATAGTGGTCCCATATCTCTTACGGTCGCGAAAGCGGTGAAAGAGAGAAACCTGGTAGTAGCGTCGGTCTTAAGTGGAAATCGCAATTTTGAAGGGAGAATCAACCCGCTTGTCAAAGCAAACTATCTGGTTTCACCCCCGTTAGTAGTGGCATATGCTATATCAGGTAGGGTAGATATTGATCTCAAGACCGAACCTATCGGATACGACCCCAATAATGACCCGGTTTTTTTAAAGGAGATATGGCCAGCTAGTGAAGATATCAGGCAAATCATAAAAAATACTATTGACCCGGGGTTATATGCTCAACAATATGCAGAAGTATCTTGTGGTACGAGACTCTGGGAAGAACTTACTATCCCTTCTGGCAAGCTCTATGAATGGGATCCGGCATCCACCTATATCCAGGAACCTCCCTTCTTCATAGAATTCCCGGCAAAGCCTCCTGAAAGAAATGAGATCAGAGGGGCCAGGGTGCTTGCGTACCTGGGAAATAGTATCACAACAGATCACATTTCTCCAGCAGGGGAATTTTCCCAGGATAGCCTTGCAGGTCAGTATTTGATCTCCCGCGGTGTGTCCCCGGAAGGTTTCAATTCCTATGGGTCTCGAAGAGGAAATCATGAAGTCATGATGCGAGGAACATTTGCCAATATTAATCTTAGGAACAGCCTAGTTCCGGGTAAGGAAGGCGGGTGGACGCGTTATTTCCCGTCCGGAGAGGAGATGACCATTTATGATGCAGCGATGCTTTACAAAAAGAACCGGACACCTCTTGTCATCATTGCAGGAAAAGAATATGGTACAGGGAGTTCCCGTGATTGGGCTGCAAAGGGAACTTATCTCCTGGGGGTCGTGGCGGTCATGGCTGAATCGTTTGAGCGTATCCACAGGAGCAATCTCCTGGGAATGGGTGTTCTGCCACTCCAGTTCAAGAAAGGAGAGAACGCAGATACGCTGGGACTTAAAGGTGATGAGCTATTCGATATTCATGGTATCAGCAGTTTAAAGCCTGGAGGAGAACTTCGTGTTGTTGCAAAAGCTGATGGACGAGAGAAGATTTTCAACGTCATATCAAGACTGGATGCGCCAATTGAAGTAGAATTTTATCGAAATGGCGGGATATTGCATACGTTCCTCCGGAATATGTTAAATAAAATGAGATGAAAAACATTAAAAAGATGGTATCTATTATCCCATCCCTCCAAAAAAGGAGAATGATGGTTTGTGTATGACCCTTGAACCTTTTTAAAGCTCCATTCTTGAAATGCCCTACCTTTTTTTGGGCTTCATTATACTTTGCATAATCAGAGGGAAAACATCAAGTCAGTATAATTATTATAGGGATTAGAATTGCTGCCTGTTTCATGAGGTTGATTGAGTGAAAAAAGAGGGCAAGACTAAAAACCGAACCACAATCGAATCGGCAAAACCGGGCCGAAGAATTGCAGAAATAGAGGAATCTGAGACGGAGTGGAAGCGGATTGAAGAGACTTTGCAACACCGTATAGATATGGAAGAGCTCATCGCAGGCATATCAACCAGTTTTATCAATATTTCACATGATGAAATAGACTGTATAATAAACCATTCCCTGCAAAAAATAGGAGAATTCGCAGATGTTGACCGCAGTTATGTATTTCAACTTTACAATAACGGGAATCAGATGGATAATACTCACGAATGGTTCGCAGAAGGCATAGAACCGCAAATAAGAAACCTTAAACGGCTGATTCCAGATGGCTTTCCCTGGTTTATGAACAAATTGACGAAATTTGAGATCATCCATGTTCCAAATGTAATCGAACTGCCATCTGAAGCGTGTGCCGAAAAGGAAACTTTTCAGATGCAAGGGATTAAATCACTCATAAATGTCCCTATGGTCTATGAAAATTCTCTTGTAGGATTTCTCGGATTCGATTCAGTGAGAAGAGAAAAAATCTGGCCGGATGAAGATATCAGATTGCTTAAAATGATGGGGGAAATTCTGGTTAATGCGCTGGAGCACAAGCGGGCTGAGGAGAAACTTAAGAGATCAGAGGAAAAATACAGGGACCTTTTTGAAAATGCAAATGATGCAATATGTGTAATTGACGCAGGTCTGAAATATAAAGATGTGAATAAAAAGACAGTGGAGATGTTAGGCTACTCAAGAGAAGAACTGCTGAATATGAGTGTTCTTGATATTATTCCCCCTGCACAAATTTCAAGGTCTGAAATTGAGTTCAATAAATTAAGAAAAAAAGGATCGTATGAAAAGTTTGTCGGGAAGGCCCGCACAAAAGATGGGGGCCTTATCGATGTCGAAGTGAGCTCATCGGCCATTAAAGAAGAAGATAAGATCATAGGTTCAAGAGATATAATCCGTGATATTACAGAGCGCATGAAAATTGAAGAGGCATTGCGAGAAAGCGAGGAGCGTTACCGCACGATAATTGAATACTCCAACGACATGATCTGGACCCTGGACACAGAAGGTCGGTTCCTATTCTTCAATAAAAGTTCTGGAGAGATAACAGGACTTAGATTGGAGGATTGGCGGGGCAAGTCCTTTGCTCCGCTCATCGAAAAGGAAGATCTGCCTAAGGTAATTGATGTATTCCAAAGAACATTGAGCGGAGAGCCAGAGCAGTATGAGGTGTCAGTTAAAAAAGAAGATGGTAACTTAATTCTTTTAGTAAACACTGCTCCAATATATTCAAAAGGAAAAGTTGTGGGAACAGTGAGTTTTGGCCGGGACATAACAGAGCGCAAAAAAGCAGAAGAGCACATAAAAGAATCACTTAAACAAGAATTAAGGAGATCCAATAAGCAAAAGAAGCTCCTATACTATCTGATCGAAGGTACACGTGGAGGAAAGACCCGTGCATTGATCTTGACCCATCTTTCCGAGAAATCTTATAATGCGCATCAACTAGCCGTAGCTTTGAATAAGGACTATAAAACAATCAGGCACCATCTTGAGGTTTTAGTTAAGAATGGAATAATTATAAGAGGCAACCATGGATACTCTAATATATATTTTATTTCAAAGGATATCGCAGAAAGTCTAAATTCTTTACAAGATGAGAAATTGAAATCCTGATTCCTAATTAACTGAAGGGTTAAGTGGAAGAGAATTTTTGCTGATAATTCATGGATTTCGTGACCTAGAAGCTCTTTTTGTTATCTGGATAATTGAAAGCAATATTTCACAGATGGAAATGAAAAGCTTCTTCAATGGTTTCTATAAGAATAAAATCGCTGAAATGATCCAATTATAAGCCTTAAAAAGTTGATTTCTTCTGTGCGGTCTTGACCAGCGTTAATTAAAAAAGAAAAAATCAACTTAAACCTTCATTTCTTAGGCGCAGGCTTTCCCTTGGGTTTCTTTTTCTCCTTATTGGACATTAGGTTGTTCGCCTCCTGACACTTTAAGGTCATGGATAATTTGATTTTCAGAATATGAACTTTTCTGTAACAGGGGTCTGATAAATCTATGTTTGCCGATGAGTGCTGTCAAAATTCATTTGTAAATCAACGGCGTATCAGGACGGAATACGGGCCTGAAAAAAAGTACAGGTTGAGATTCCGCGCCAGTTTTCCTCATAAAGTTCGAAACCGACAAAACTTTAAGCTTGATTAAAGTGTAGATGCGAGAAAGTGATACAATGCAGATACTACTTATTCATTCTGATTACATAGAATACGAAACAAAGAGAAGCACCCCGGTTGCCGAGAAAATCGGGGACGAACTCAAAAAAGGGCGCATGGAAGAAGCCCTTACTGTTTTCCTGGCGGTTGAGAAAAACGATGAAGAGAATATCGAATATGTTGCCCGGCAGACTGCCGACGAGATAAAAAAGGTTACCGAGCAAGTAAAGACAAACCGCGTTATGCTCTATCCTTATGCCCATCTCAGCTCAAGCCTGGCCTCCCCCAAAACTGCGGTTGAAGCCCTTAGGAAGCTTGAAGAGCTGCTAAAGGAAGCGCAATTTGAGGTAAAACGTGCGCCATTTGGCTGGTACAAATCGTTTACGATAAAATGCAAAGGTCATCCGTTATCTGAACTCTCAAGGACAATAAGGATAGGCGAGGAAAAATGCGTCACCATGGTAAAAGAAAAAGAGGAAGTGGTTTCGGAGGCCTTGAAATCCGAAGCAAAGGCGACCTCCTACTGGCATATTTTAACTCCTGAAGGTGACCTCTTAAAACCCGATGACTTTGATTTTACAGGGCATGAGAAACTCAAAAAATTCGTGAATTATGAGATCCACAAGAGCAGGGCGGTTGACAGGGTACCGCCGCATGTGGAGCTCATGAGGCGGCTTGAGCTTGCTGATTACGAGCCAGGTTCAGACCAGGGTAATATGCGTTTCTATCCCAAAGGCAGGCTGGTGAAGAGCCTTCTTGAGAATTACGTGCTGGAAGAGACCGCAAAGAGAGGAGCCATGGAAGTGGAAACGCCCATAATGTATGATATGAACCATCCCACTCTCAAGAAATACCTTGACCGCTTCCCGGCGCGGCAGTACTCCATTGAGGCTGATAAGAAGATGCTTTTCCTCAGATTCGCGGCATGCTTCGGGCAGTTCCTTATGAACCATGACATGACCATATCATACCGGAACCTGCCGCTGCGTATGGTGGAACTTACCCGCTACAGCTTCAGGAAAGAGCAAAGCGGGGAACTGGTGGGCCTGCGGCGCCTGCGAGCATTTACAATGCCCGATATGCACACACTCTGCAGGGATATGGAGGAAGCGGTCGCCCAGTTCAACGAGCAGTACAACATGTGCATCAATGTACTTTCGAAGATAGGGCTTGATTTGAATGATTATGAAGTAGCCATCCGCTTCACGCGGGATTTCTTTGAGGCGAACAGGGATTTCATAGTGAATCTTGTGAAGACCGTGAACAAGCCTGTGCTGATAGAGCTCTGGGACCAGAGATTCTTCTATTTCGTGCTCAAATTCGAGTTCAACTACATCGATGCTATGGACAAGGCAAGCGCCCTTTCCACGGTCCAGATCGATGTTGAAAATGCGGAAAGGTACGGAATAAAATATGTGGATTCAACCGGAGCTGAAAAAAGGCCGGTCATACTTCATTGCTCGCCCAGCGGGGCCATTGAGAGATGCATATACGCCCTGCTTGAAAAGGCTAACATGGATTCAGAAAAGGGTATTGTCCCCATGTTTCCTGTCTGGCTCTCGCCCACCCAGGTACGCATAATCCCGGTTGCAGAAAAGCACCTGGATTATGCGGGAAAAGTGGCGGGCGAATTGAACTGCCGTGCTGACATTGATGACCGGGAAGAGACTGTGAGCAAGAGGATACGCGATGCCGGGAAGGATTGGATACCGTATGTTGCGGTCGTGGGGGACGAAGAGATCAATAACGACAACCTTACAGTTACAGTGAGGAGCGAATCTTCACCCAATAAACCTGTAAACATAAAGATGACCGCCGCGGAACTCAATGAGAGGGTATCGAACGAGATTTCAGGCTACCCATTTAAGAGAAGCCCGCTTGCGATGCGATTGTCTGGAAGGCCGAGATTTGTATAGATGACATTGATATTTAAACCGCAGATGAACGGTGATAATGCAGATATAGCAAATCTGCGTTCATCTGCGTTTATCTGCGGTTCTATTCAATAGGAAACCAGAAGAGCTATAAAAATTAAAAACATAGCGAACAACCATCTTCCTAAAACCGGATAAAAAAGATGCCAACAATAAGCGAAAAAATACTCAGCAGGGCCTCAGGGAAATCCGCGAGAGCAGACGATTTCGTGATAGCAAATATTGATTTTGCCATGGCGCACGACGGTACGAGCGTACTTGCCGTTAAAGCGTTCCGGGAGATGGGCGCAAAAAGAGTATGGGACCCAAAACGCATAATCATACCTTTTGACCACATAGCTCCGGCAAATAATGAAACTGCCGCGAAACTGCAGCAGGGTATCAGGCAGTGGATAAAAGAGCAGGGCATAACCAATTTCTTCGATATCGGCGAAGGCATATGCCACCAGGTGCTGCCTGAGCACGGGTTCGCCCTGCCAGGGAAACTAATCATCGGAGCAGATTCGCATTCATGCACGTACGGTGCCTTCGGGGCTTTCGCCACGGGCGTGGGCGCCACAGACATGGCAGAGGTCTTCGCAACCGGAAAACTCTGGCTCCGCGTGCCGCAGTCTATCAGGATAACAGTGAAAGGGAATCTGGCAAAAGGTGTGACTGCAAAGGACATGACCCTTAACATAATCAAAACCGTGGGTGTCGAGGGGGCGAACTATAAGGCTATAGAGTATTACGGCGAGAAGATAAGCGGTTTATCGATGGCTGAGCGGATGACGCTGTGCAATATGGCCATCGAAATGGGAGCAAAAGCCGGAATCGTGCCCCCTGATAAAACAACATTCGAATACCTGAAAGACAGGGCGGTGGAAAGATATGTATCAGTCTATGCCGACAGGGATGCCGAATACTCCGGGGAATACGAATTCGATGTCGCAGAACTTGAACCACAGATAGCGAAACCTCATGAGGTGGATAATGTGGTGGGGGTCAGCGAGGTTGTTGGAACCCCGCTTGACCAGGTTTTCATAGGCTCATGCACCAATGGAAGATATGAAGACCTTGAGGCTGTGGCACGAATCCTGGAAGGGAACAAGGTCAAAGTAAGGACAATTGTCCTTCCTGCCTCGCGCTCAGTGCTCATCAAAGCCACAGAATCAGGCATTATTGCCACGCTCCTGAAAGCAGGTGCCACTATCGCGCCACCTGGATGCGGTCCTTGCCTTGGTGCGCATATGGGAGTGATATGCGAGGGCGAGACCTGTCTCTCCACCTCCAACCGGAATTTCAAGGGAAGGATGGGGGCGGGAGGATTGATTTACCTCTCCTCACCAGAGACCGCGGCAGCAAGTGCGTTACACGGGAAAATTGCTGACCCGAGGGAGTTATTCTAGCCGCATTTTGAGTTATTCCAGTTATTTCACAAGCGGCGCGCCGAAAGTGAAATCCTCAAGGTCAATTACCTTTTTCCACAATTCCTTACACTCGCAATCAAGATTATTAAAAACGCCGACATCCTGATTGAGCGAAAAAACACGGATTGCTTCAGCCACGTCTTTATCGCATTTTCCGCAGTTATGGGGGCCGCGAGCCGAACCCGCCCCGACGGGATCGGAAATTATAATCATCTCAGGTGCAGAGACTTTTCCCCTTTTCAAGACTTCCACAGCACTCCACAGCCACGGCGGCCGGTAATCCCCGCGCTCGAACATTTCCTCCACGAGCGTCCCTTTCTGGACATTGCAGAGATTGATCGATATCGTTCCTGCATGTGGCGCTACGTCATTAATTGATCGTACTATGTCATCGATCGCGATACGCTCTGTAAGGAAAATAGGCTTGAGGAGAAGGTATGCCTTGACTGAGACATTCACTTCCCCTGCAATATTGCTTGCCTTTACAAAATCCGAGAACGTGAAGCCTTTATTGATGCAATCTTTCCTTATCATGTCGTTACTTGTCTCAAGTCCCACGGCTATCTCAAAGCTCTTGCCAAGAATCGATAGGGTTTCGGATAATATCTCCCGGGTTACATATTCAGGCCTTGTCTCGGCTATTACCTTTTTCAATCTCTCATCTTTCCCGAGGCGCAAAAGCATTTCGTGCCTTGTTGCCCGCGGGATCTCTCCCTCGTCCAGGAAGCTGCCTGAAGTGAATATCTTCACAACGAACTCTTCATCCTTGCAGCGCGACATCGCATTATCGAACTGCTTCATCAGATCATCGTGAGATGGGGGGTTTCTTGCACTGTCATAAACATAGCCGCACATAGTGCAGTTATTCCACCTGCACCCCAAAGTCTGGAAAATAATTGTGAGCGTAGAAACAGGTTTTCCATCAAGCAGATCCTTTCCGGTCCATACCGCTGTTGGCCTGTCCGGGGGATTGAATTTGACTTTTTGCCGTGAGCGGATTTCCCGCACAACTTTAGTGAGAGGCATCTGCATTCTCAACCTGATCATTCGAACTCGATAGTGGCAGGCGGTTTCGGGGTGAGGTCGTACAGCACGCGAGAAACGCTCGGTATCTCGCTGGTGATGCGGGATTCTATCTTCCGAAGTATTTCCCATGGCAATTCCATCGCCTCAGCCGTCATGCCGTCCCTTGACTCTACGGCGCGTACCGCTATTATCCAGCCGTGTACTCTATTGTCGCCTTTAACCCCGGTTCCTTTCTCAAGCAGCGCCGCAAAGGTTTGCCAGGGGCCGAACTGCTCCACGAGTTCTTCTTCCACGATCGCGTTGGCAGCCCTGACCACATCCAGTTTTTCCTCCGTCACCTCGCCTATTATCCTGACCGAAAGGCCGGGTCCCGGAAATGGCATCCTGTCGGAGATCTCCCGGGGCAATCCAAGCGCCCTTGCAACCTCCCGGACCTCATCCTTGTAGAGGTCGGCGATTGGTTCTATAATCCCCTCAAAATCGATGACCGAAGGGAGTCCACCCACGTTATGGTGACTCTTTATCCCGCCCTCGGATTCTATCCTGTCCGGATATATGGTTCCCTGTATCAGGTATCTCGCGCCGAGTTTATGTGCTTCTCTCTCGAATTCCCTTATGAATGCTTCGCCCACGGCCTTCCTTTTCTTTTCGGGATCCGCAAGGCCTTTCAGGGCCCGCAGGAAATTTTCTTTCGCGTCGATCACCTGGAGGCTCATATCGGAAAATATCTTCTTTATCCTCTCTGTCTCCCCTTTTCGCATTAACCCAGTATCGATATAGATGGGCGTGAGGAGATCGCCAATCGCTCTGTGCGCGAGCACAGCGCATACTGAGCTGTCCACTCCTCCGGACAATGCTATGATGGCCCTGCCTCTTATATCCTTTTTTATTTTTTCTATGCTCGACGGGATGAATTTTTCAACTTTTACCATTTGCCCCTTACATTATTGTTCCTGATTTAAATGGTTTTACTTTCTCCCAAGGGTGTGCGTATGACCTGAGGTTTTCATCTGCATTTATCCACGCTCATTTTGCGGCAAAAAATTAAAGAAGAAGAGAAGTGCTAAGGATATTAATTTAGCGCCAGATGGAAGAAATATAATGCTTCAAGACTGTGAGTACGATAGTACCAAATGGAAAAAAAACCAGTAGGTGGGCGACGTTATCGTCATTTAAATTCAATTTTCTCTTCTTTGAATTTCAGTAGTAAACTCTCTAAGAATTCAGAAATTATTTCATCTTTTTTATTGATTTCCCTGATCCAGAGTCGTATGCTGAGCATTACTCCGGCATCTGAAATCTCTGACACCAGAACCTTTGGCTCGAAAAGGCTCATATCCATTTTATCCTTGAACAGCATCTTGATGTTGGGAAGTTCCAATAATTTGGTTATAATATCTTTTTCTTCCCCCCGAACATGAGGAAGAATATTTGCATGCTCGTGAGCCACCGTTTTAATGATTCCCTTGACCTTTCCAATATCAGAGTCAACAGGGATTGTCAAAGCCACCGAGATTTCCACAAGACCTGATTTTGTATAGTTTATAATACTTGAAGAAATCAGAAAAGAGTTTGGCATATATATCAATCTGCCATTCTTATTCCTCAAAATCGTGCGTGTCAGCGTGATATCCTTAATATTACATATTCCCGTTTCTCCAACTTCCACCCAGTCATCTATATGGACCGGTCTTCCAACTGAGATCAGTATGCCGGCAATGAAATTCTGGATTACCTGTTGTGATGCGAAGGCAATCGCAATACCAATAATACCAAGCGAAGCAACGAAAGCGTTCAGGTCCAGCTCCAGAACGTAACGCAGGCCGTAGTAGAGACCGAGTATAAATATAGCATATTCCGTTATTCTGGCCACCAATTTTGAATAACCTATAGAAATCTTGCTGTCCAGGAATCTCCGTATCAGTGTATAAAATAAATTACCCATTACAACTGTTATGATAAATATAAAGATGAATATTAAGAAGTTAGCCAGTGTCACCTTGCCTATAAAAATATCTGCAGCCATCGAACATAATGTGCATCAATTCTTTAAAAAAGTTTGCTGCAATTTCTTAGCAAAGAGATATAATGCTTCAGCCATAAAGTTATAACCTGAAGTTATCGGGGTGACAAATATGGCAAGTTTCGACGAGACGGTAGTTGCGGCAGTTGAAAAGATAATTCCCAGCGTGGTAAATATCAGTGAAGTTAAACTCATAAAAGATGCATATCTTCACGTGCATCCTGTTCCGGGGGTGGGCTCGGGATTCATAATAGGGAAAGACGGCTTCATACTGACAAACGCCCACGTTGTGCTCGGTTCGCAGGAGATAAAAGTGACATTGGAAGACGGCAGGATTTTTCCGGGTGAGGTCAGGGGGCTGGATACCATAATGGACCTGGCCGTGATTAAAATCGAAGCCGCAAATCTCCCTGTCCCGGAGACGGCAAAAGGCAATGGTCTCAAGATAGGCCAGATGGCGATAGCCATAGGCAGCCCTCTGGGTTTGGTGGGCGGCCCAACTGTGACAGCAGGTGTGATCAGCGCGCTGAACCGCTCTATCCAGACAGAAGTTACCTTCATGGAAGGATTGATACAGACAGACGCTGCTATTAATCCCGGGAACAGCGGTGGTCCGCTTGTCGACAGCAAAGGTGTCGTCGTTGGGATCAACAGTGCCATCATACCTTTCGCACAGGGTATCGGCTTCGCAATCCCGATACAATCCGCAATGTGGGTGGCCGACCAGCTAAGAGAACATGGCGAAATCGTAAGACCATGGATCAGCATGAATGCCGTTGATGTCAATCCCAAGCTCGTGGCGTACTATAACCTTCCGACGGAAAAAGGGGTGGTGGTGACAAACGTGGTGGCCGGAAGCGAAGCTGACAGGTCAGGAATAGAAGTTGCGGATATCCTGGTCCGCATGGACGATATTGAGATAAATAACGTCAGGGACCTGATCAAAGTCCTTAACAAGCACAAAGTGGGCGACAGGGTTTCCATGGAATTTTTCAGGGGCCCAGGAAAAGTAAAGCTTAAGACCGTGCTTGAGAAGGCTCCAACTGTGCAGCAGAAGCCAACACTTCATTCGTAAAAACCATGCCTACTTGGGTGCGGCCTCTATTTGCTTTTCCCTGCTGATAATTACAGCCCCTGCAAGTATGAAACCACCGCCAATCATCGTGGCCAATGAAACAGGCTCACTCAATATTATGTATGCAAAGACCATAGCGCTGACCGGTTCAAGGAGTGAGATGATGCTTGCGTCCTGGGCTCTCACCAATCGGAGGCCATTCAGGTAAATTATCCCGCCCAATGCAGTGGGTATGAGGCCGAACAGTATGAGAAGATACAGGTTTCCTTGTATCACTGCCGGGGATACTGCCATTGAAAAAGGTGAAAAGACAACTAATGACACGATGATAGACCATGTTGCCTGGGCTGTACCCGAGTAATAGTTCCTGAGATACCTGGATGTGAGTATCATCAAAGCATATAACAGACCTGATATAATACCAGAAAAAATCCCAAAAGAACTCATTCCCTCAATGATTAAAGATCCGGGTTGAATCACTATGATAATCCCTGTTATTGATAATGCCAGTGCGAAAATGCTTTTGCGCGTTATATTCTCTTTCAGTATGAAGGGGGACATAAGAATAACGTACATGGGCGCGGTATACAGCAGCAGCACCGCCATTGACACATCTGTATACCTGACCGAATAATAGTAAGTGAGAATTGCACCTGCCTCGAAAAGACCGAGCAGCAGAAGGTATTTCTTTTTCTCTTTAAACCTGAGTTCCTTGAAATTGCCGCAGATGTAAAGATAAAGAATTATAGCGGCAAATCCAAAGAAAAGCCTGTAGAATATCATAGAGGGAATCGGCATATCGGTGATGAGTTTGATGAAGATGCCGATGGATCCGAATAAAACGGAAGCGGCCACAACCTGAGCGTAGCCTTTGAAACTTGAATTTGCCATAGCCACCTGATCCATTTCATCTATGTATTTTCAACTTCATAATCCATTTTATGGGAATGAACATCGAGACATTATTTTGATATTTCCTATATTCTTCGCCGAAAATTTCCAGTAATCTTTTCTCCTCAATGAAGGCTCCAATAATGAGATAGATCGATACAAGCAGCACGGCGGTCAGGTCAAGCTGGCTCATTTCCGTCTTTGTGAATACCAGGATAATGCCGCCTGCGTAGAGCGGATGCCGGACTATCCCGTAAGCGCCCGTTGTTATCAATTCATTTTTCGCGCTTCGCCTCAGCCCGATAAATTCAAGGACGTCGGTCTGGAATGCAGCATAGGCAAACAAACCGAGTGCGAGCATGCGAACAAGAAGAAAAAAAGGATACAACCAGCCGGGGATGAAGTAGGCAAGAGGGGTCGAGCCGATGATCCAGATAAAGAAAGCCGGAGCGAATGTGATGAGACTGATGATCACGTATATTATCCTGTAAAAACGGAACTTATTTCCAAGCAACCTTTCGGCTTCCTCTTTGACAAAATCCGTAGCGAGAGCACTGTGGAACACTGCAAAAACAAGGAAATAAAAAATAAAAGTTATTATTACCATTTGAATTGTCCTTTATCGCTAAAAGGTTATAAATCTTCATCATTAAATGCGAAAATATCCTCAATTTTAACTTTGAAAAGTTTAGCAAATTTAAAAGCCAACTCAAGTGAGGGATTATATTTTTCTTTTTCAATTGCATTTATGGTTTGCCTCGTGACTTTAACTTTTTGAGCAAGGTCTTCTTGAGTCATATCATGCATGGCCCGGAATACTTTGAGCTTGTTTTTCATTAGTGCCCCTACATTTCGTTCTTGTAATAGAACCTGAGAGCTTCGTACAGGAAAATCAGGAAAAAGAATGTATAGGTAATATAGGTAACAGCCGGTTTAACCTGTTCAATAATTTCCAGATCCAAAGGCCCAAGAAAAATAACTGCAATGTTAGCCAGAACTATGCTTACTAAATAGATCCAGAAAGCACCTGCAATGGCCTTTTCAGAAATCTTTCTGGTTCTTTCATCTGCGATAACAACATCTTTGTATCTAGTTTTCATAAACAGAAACAAAGATAATCCTATAGCGAGTATCATTACTCCGCCAATCAGATTGCGTGTGGCGATTGCGAACCCCATGCCTGCCGCTACTAAGACAGCTGTTAAAATCCTCATTATCGTATAACTTTTCTCTTTTTCGCTCATTCTAATTCCTCAAAATGTCAATAATATTTTACATTATGTAATGCATAATTTACTAAATGTATTTAACACTTTCCACATGATAGAAATTTTTCGGAAAGCTTGCTCTGGCGACATCATATTACCTTCAATTATGAGAATTAGTGTGAGTTCTATTTTTGGGCGCCGAATTTTCACATTTTAAGAAGAATTCGGGTTACCTATCGGCTTCTGTGAGCAACGAGCACAGATGCATCACACACCCATCGCAGAAAACTCAAGTATATCAAATTTATATAGTTAAGAAATATAGTTTAAGGCACATACCATAATCCAGTTATTTTAATTTTATTTTTCATATCTTAATACATGTCAATTCCCCCGCGAAATTCATTTTTAATTAGGCAAACGGCTTTCCTCACTACATCTGTGAAGGTTTAATGTTCTGATTCATACGAAATAGGTTTGTAGGATCATATTTATTTTTTAAAGCAACTAGCCTCTCGTAATTCTTCCCGTATGCAGCTATAATTCGCCCTTCTTCTTCGGAACTTATGAAATTCAAATAAATCTGACTGGCCATAAAAGGCTCCATTGCCTTCCAGAAATTTCTTGTCCATTCAAGATTCTTTTCTGATATTGCTTTATCTTCCCATATGCTCACTATGTGGAAATTATATTGATAATTACGATTGCTAAATGCAATTTCTCCTGTTTTTATCCTATTCACTGCACCGTGATGTGACCATATATGAACCATTGAAATGGGCGATGGTACATTCTTCGTATAAGATATTATTGTTTCGATGACATTGTCCGATAATTCTTTCAAAAACGCTGATTTCCAATAATTTAGTTTTCCAGAGGGAGCCGTATCATTTAACATTTTTTGAGCACGTTCATATTGCATCGGTCCTATAGTATCAACCACTGGAGCGCCAAATTCTCTCAATGGTGCCAGCACTTTTTTTCCCTTTTCTATTTCTCCAGAATAACAAACTGCTACCCCAACCACAGGTACTCCACCTGGCAATGTTGCAATCGCAAGTATTGTGCCTAATTCATCAGGCTCATCTCTCGTAAAGTCCCTGAAAAAGTGCAACACTTCTTTAGCCTTATCCAGAGGCCACAATATAAGACCTGCTAGAACCTGACTAATAGGATAGACTTTATATTCGAAAGATGTAACGATACCAAAATTACCTCCTCCGCCTCTTATTCCCCAGAATAAATCCTGATTTTTTTTAGAACTTGCAGTAATAAATCTACCATCTGCTGTAACAATATCAACAGACACAAGATTATCGCACGCCAGACCATATCTTCCCATTAACCAGCCAATTCCTCCGCCTAGTGTTAATCCAGAAATACCGGTAACAGAAATCGTCCCAAGCGATGTAGCAAGCCCGTGAATCTGTGTCTCGTGGTCCAATTCTCCTAATACAACTCCAGATTCTGCACGTACGGTCCTTTCTATTTGATCTACTCTAATTCCTTTCATATTTGAAAGATCTATCATTAGACAGCCGTCGCATATAGCGTGTCCTGCTACGCTATGACCTCCACCTTTCACTGCCAATAACAAATTATTTTTACGAGCAAAATTGACCGTAGTGATTACATCTGCTACTCCGGCAGATTTAACTATTAATCCTGGATGTTTATCAATCATGGCATTGAAAATTTTTCGAGACGATTCATAACCTTCATCTCCAGGCCGAAAAAGGTTGCCTCTCAAATTTTTCTTAAATTCATCTATAGTTGATTCTTCTAAAACATTAGTTAAATTCGGCTTATCCATATTTTGTATCTCCCTTCATGGCTTTTGCTTCAACATTTCTTGATCTACCATCGCTTTTGCATTACCTAATGTACTGAGATACAAAAATAGTAATTTTAGCATAGTTTTCTCCCCTTATCTTATTGATTGAGTGATTTTGCTGCTTCCACTCACACATTAATGTTCTATGTTATCTGAATTAAAGCTTTCGCTCAATTAGAGCTATGCATACAGGTTTTTCAGAAAGTCTTCTTTTTATTCGAAGACTCCTTTCAAACATCATAAATTGATTCTTGAAGTTAACTTTCCTCTTTCCCACCCTCTTCCCCTTAAGGCTTCGGCATGCATCGGTGTGCATGCTCGAGGGCGTTTGAACGAGTGTGGATGCAGTCACTGACTCCTGAATGAATTCGGTAGCATCAGCGCCCATGCTCGATAGTTTTGCATTTTTGGAAGATTTCACGATTTATCATATGGTGCGCCAGATTGTGCATACCTATTTTCGACTCTTAAAAAGTAAAATTACACCCACAATGTAAAGCAGTGTTCCGGATATCAATACTAGAATTCCATACTCTTTAGGTAAACGACTGCTGAGCAGTCCCAGCAAACTCCCAACACTGACAAAAAATAGTCCGATTCCTTGTTTTTGATTATCCTTTAGCTCCATAGTTAGCCATTGTTAATTTACTGATTATATAGTGTTTGGGTGCTAAATCTATTTTTTTCTTGTTCAAGGCAAGAGAAGTAGAATCGGCACTTGAATTTCGGAGGTGCACTAATTTCCTGATATTGGAAGTTCTTGATTCCATTTCCTTTCGGGAGCACGAGAACGCCTATCGCCTTCAGTCGCGCAATGATTCGTAGGGCATCCCCGCACGGATGCATGAGGTTTTTCTCGCCCATTTTTGTTGGAAATTGTCAAAAAGGGGGCACAAAAGTGTATCCCATATTCCGCACTTGAAATGAATTATTTTAATATTTTTCTGCAAGGCAGTTTGTTATATAATCTAATATTAATCTTTTACACGTAATCGCTAAAACGGTTTGATTTTAACAATAAATGGAAAAAATTAATAACCTATATATCTAAAATAAGTATGAGGAAAAATCCTAATTAATCAAAGTTGATATGTATAATGTGGGTTTTAACATCACGTTTATATTCAGATTGGTTTAACTTTTTTAATTGATGCGTATCGCTTGTTCTTTAAAACTTCATCTATTTTACCTTTTGGGAATTCTAATATGAATTCTTTCAGCGTGTCCGGTGTAGGCTTCTGCACATCATACAGAAAGCCATCAATTACAACATGTGTGATAGTTGACATAGTTCCTCCATTTTCTTTTTAAATTGCCAAATTTCGGTAATATTGCTCAAGATACCTCCTTGATAAATTACCACCATGACAGATAATAGTAATAATTATCCATATTTAAACCTTACGCTGGATAATGCGCGTCTGATTTTCAGTATTCTGTGAGGAGTTCTGGATTCTATCGCTTTTTGGGAGCATGATAACGAGCGCAGAAAGGTAGAGTCACGGTATACCCCGTACGATGCCTGTATGAGATGCATAAATCCCCTATTTTGTCAATATTCAACGGTGCTTGTGTGCTGCGGATATGCAGTTAATATAAATGATGAAATAAAAAATTATTGGGAAAGGTGAGCGTGATTGCGCTCATCCGAACATCATCTTGTCAAATCCCGGGTCGAGGGACCAGTCTATCGCCTTGAAAAAAGCCTCTATATAGTCCGCTCTCTTCAATTGATAGTCGATCATGAAGGCATGTTCAAAAACGTCCATGACTATCATGGGACTTGCCGCGCACAGGTGGCCAACATCGTGTTCATTTATCCAGGTATTGAAGAGTTTGTCTCCCATACCGTCGTAATACAGTATTACCCATCCGATGCCGCGCATGGAGCCCACGGCCCTGAAATCCTTTTCCCAGTTTTCATATGATCCGAAATCTTCAGCGATCTTTTTATAGAAATTTGTATTTTTATCGATCACTTTGCCGCCCTTGATCATATTCCCGAAATAATACTCATGCAATCTCATGCCGTTCCATTCCCAGCCGAATCTGCGTTTCAGTTCAGCATACTCGGGTGTCCCGGCCTTTCCTTCTTTTGCCATCGCATTCAATGCATCAGCCACTTTATTTGTGTTCGTTACATAACCCTGGTACAATGTGAAATGGTTCTTCAGCAACTGATCGCTGAACCCTTTCGTTCCAAGCAAGCTATCAAAATTCTTTGGTTCGTAAGCCATATTTTTTAACACCCCATAGTTATTCATGGTCTCTAACATTTTTATAGCTTTCGTGATGACAGCTTTGCGATCAAAGTCACTCAAGTATCTTTAGAGTTCACAAAAGAATAACTTATCCAATTTTATTCATAAGACCTGGCAACAAATCTGCGTTCATCGGCGTCATGCCCGCCGCAATGCATAGACACGTATGCCTGCGGGCATACGTGGATGCGCCGCTCCGAAACCCTGCGGGTTCTCGACTCCGCGCCCACGTATTGCGAAGCAATACGTGTACACGCCCTCCCGAGGCGCGACTCGGGAGGCTCGCGACTCGGGGCGTTCATCTGCGGTTTGTTTCCAAAATATTGCTATCTATTTTTAGGTAATCCCTGAGATCAGCAGGAAAGGTTGATGTCCTAATAATTGAAAATTCAAGATAGACAATTTTATGCGCATCGGCAATGCTTATATTGATTCAGGGCATCTCTAGGACAGTTATCGGAGACTTTTAAGATGATCACCTGCTCAGCCCCGGGCAAGATATACCTTTTTGGTGAGCATGCCGTTGTTTACGGCGAGCCTGCCATAGCCTGCGCCATTGAACTTCGGACCCGTGTGTGCGTAAAAAGCTCTGATGCGATTACAATATCATCGGATATAGGAACTACAGGACTTGATTTTGAAGTACATCCTTATGTTTCAACCGCGATCGAAAAAATAGGTGTCAAGAAGGTCTCGGTCAGCATAAGTTCGGACATTCCCGTGGGCTCGGGACTCGGCTCCTCGGCAGCCGTAACTGTCGCAACCCTTTCTGCGATCAACATTGAATTCGGGCTTGGATATGACAGTGAATGGATCGCAAAAACAGGGCACGAGATCGAAAAAGAAGTGCAGGGGGCAGCAAGCCCAACGGACACGTTCGTATCTACATTCGGCGGCGTGTTTGAGATGCCTTCGCGAAAGAGATTACCTATCCTTGAATGCGGCATGGTAATAGGTAACACCAACAAAGGAGCATCGCCCAAAAAAACCGCAAAGCTCGTAAAGCAGGTGGCCGCGCTCAAAGAAGAATATCCGGATATGATAAACCCCATAATCAGGACGATCGGCTCATTCGCCAGAAAAGGTGAAATCTTTATCTCAAAAAAAGATTACAGTTCCCTGGGAAAGCTCATGAATATTAATCACGGGCTGCTCGATGCCCTTGGCGTCGGCACGGCGGAATTATCTTCTCTTGTCTATGCGGCCAGGGATGCCGGGGCTTTTGGTGCGAAGATCACAGGCGCTGGAGGGGGTGGATGCATGGTAGCCCTGACAGATTCACCTCAAAAAGTTGCGTCCGCGATTGAAAAAGCAGGGGGACATGCCATAGTCACCCGGTTCACTCCGAATGGGGTGCAAACAGAATGAGCCTTATTATCTTAAAGATCGGTGGAAGTGTTATCACCGAGAAAGGTTCTGTATCAATTGCAAAAAAGGATGAAATAGAGAGGATATCGCAGGAGATTGCCTCTTTCAAGAAAGATATTGATGCGAATCTCATACTTGTCCATGGTGCAGGTTCTTTCGGACATCCCCAGGCTATGAAATGGGTAAATGAAGGGTTCGATGCCAGGGGCGTATATTTCACGCATAATTCCGTAAAACTGTTGAATTCAATGGTACTTGAATCATTAAATAATGCAGGAGTTAACGCGTTGCCCGTCCATCCGTTAAGTTCCTGCATTCTTGAAGATGGGAAAATTGCTTTTTTTCAGGTGGAGCAGATCAAAGTGATGTTGGGCAGGGGCGTCGTGCCTGTGCTCCACGGAGATGTGGCGATGGACACAATGAAAGGGGCCGCCATCCTCTCCGGGGACAGGATAATCTCCTATCTTGCGCCGATTATGAACGCATCCAGGATCGGCGCGGGAACAAATGTTGAAGGTGTGCTTGATCAAACTGGTGAAGTAATAAAAAAGATCACTCCACTTAGCTTTGTGGATATCAAAAAAGACATCAAAGGTTCAGCCACCACCGACGTGACGGGGGGAATGCTCGGGAAGGTTTCAGAATTCCTGGAACTCTCAAAAGCCGGGATAAGCTCCCGTATTTTTAACGCTTCTAAAAAAGGAATGGTCTCTAAATTTTTATACGGGGAAGATGTAGGAACGCTGATTGCGGACAAATGATTATATATATAATGTTAAATTACAGGTATTAAATGACCACATCGGACAGGAAGATCGAACACTTATTATTATGCGTTGAAAAGAACGTTGAATCCCATAAATCATATTTAGGGCTTCGGGCTTCAGGTTTTGATGACGTGGATCTTGTTCATAACTGCCTTCCTGAAATCAATAAAAAAAACCTTGATCTGGAAATTGAGTTTCTGGGCAAGAAATTGAGTGCTCCAATACTGATTGCTTCAATGACAGGCGGACACCCTGACACTACAGCGGTAAATGCCGCGCTTGCAGGTGCGGCTGAAGAGCTTGGAATAGGAATAGGTGTGGGAAGCCAGAGAGCAGCGATAGAAGACCCGGCCCTTGAAGATTCATTCAGGATAGTCAGGGACAAGGCCCCCAATGCATTCGTATATGGAAATGTAGGTGCTGCACAACTCGAAGAATTCGGAATAGAAGGACTTGAGCGGGCTGTAGAGATGATAAAGGCCGATGCCATGGCGGTTCACCTGAATTTTCTCCAGGAAGCCATACAGCCAGAAGGCAACATTGACGCCACAGGATGTCTTGATTCGATCAAGAAAGTCTGCGATGAGCTCTCGGTGCCAGTGATAGTCAAGGAGACGGGTGCCGGCATTTCACATTCGCAGGCTGTGGCGATATGCGAGGCCGGGGCTGCGGCCATAGATATAGGCGGTCTTGGAGGAACGAGCTGGGCCGGGGTTGAGACATATCGCGCCCAGAAACGAGGAGACCTGCTATCAGATCATCTGGGAAAGCAATTCTGGAACTGGGGAATACCAACAGTTACCAGCATCGTAGAATCCACGATATCGGTGCCTGTTATCTTCGTCACTTTGCGGCATAGCACTGCCTCTGGTAGCGCCTGCATTGAAAGGTCAAAAAGATGTTGTGGATAAACTGACCATGGTTATTGAAGAACTCAAAGTTGCGATGTTCTTAAGCGGATGCAGGACTGTTGAGGAGCTTGGAAATGCCCCTGCGGTCATCACAGGCAAAACGAAGGAATTCCTGGAGCAAAGGGGATTTGAGACAGCTAGATTTGCCAGAAAAAGATATAAAAATATAAAATAATTATTATGGAGTGAATTAATTGACTGAAATAGGAATAATAGCCGTCGGCGGATATAATGAAATGGGTAAGAACATGACCGGCGTCAGGATAGATAATGATGTCATTATACTGGATATGGGACTTCAACTGGACAGGGTCCAGATACACGAGGATGTGGAAATAGAAAAGATGCATTCAATGGACCTGATCAAGATGGGTGCTATACCGGATGACACCGTCATGAAGGAAGTGGGTGGAACTGTCAGGGCGATCGTGTGCACGCACGGCCACCTTGATCACATCGGTGCGATACCGAAATTGGCGCACAGGTACAAGGCACCTATAATCGCTACCCCCTATACCGCAGAACTTGTGAAACATGAGATAGAAGATGAAAAGAAATTTAAGGTGAATAATGAAGTTATCCCGCTGAAGCTTGGCGGGCGCTATAACCTTACACCGGATATACAGATCGAGTTCATCAGGATCCAGCACAGCATAGTGGATGCGGCTTTTGCGGCAATCCATACCCCTGAAGGGGTGGTGCTGTACGCCAGCGATTTTAAGTTAGACAGAACCCCAACGCTGGGCGAGCCGCCTGACTTCCAGAGGCTTAAAAAACTTGGAAAAGAGGGCGTAAGAGTAATGATCACCGAGAGCACGAATGCGGGGCACTCAGGGAAAACACCCTCGGAACAGATAGCCAAAGACTTAGTGCGCGATGTGCTTCTTGGAACAGAGGAAACAGACTCCGGGGTAGTAATTACGACGTTCTCTTCCCACGTAGCGCGCATTAACGCCATAATCCAGGCCGCTGAAGAAATGAACAGGATCCCCGTGCTGCTGGGGCGGTCGATGGAACGATATCTTACCACAGCAAAGAACATGGGTTATATAAAATTCCCGCAAAATCTTGAGATACACGGGAGCAGGAACGCTGTTGACAAAGCCTTAAGACGCATTTCCCAGGATGGAAAGAAGAAATACCTTCCCATAATCACGGGGCACCAGGGCGAACCTGACGCCATACTCTCACGCATTGCAAATGGAGAGACACAGTTCAGGATTGAATCCGGGGACAAGGTCATATTTTCCGCGAATGCTATCCCCAATCCAATGACGCTTGCGAACAGGTATGCCCTTGAGACAAAACTAAAGATGGCTGGAGCGCGTATTTACGATAACGTTCATGTTTCCGGGCACGCTTCCAGGGAAGATCACTGGGAAGTCCTGCGGATGATAAATCCTGAACAGGTCATACCTTCGCATGGGACTATGTTGATGCATGCAAGTTATGTCGAATTGGCGGAAGATGCGGGCTACGTTTTCGGCGATACGGTCCATATCATGAGGAACGGCGAGGAAATGCTCTTATGATCGAAGAGGAGCTTCAGAAGCGGGCGAAACTGGTGGATGAAGCCATCCCGAAATTCCTGCCCATAACTCCTCCCGATGAACTGTATCATGCCATGCGCCACCTGCTGGATGCAGGAGGAAAGAGGCTTCGCCCATCTGCGCTATTACTGGCCGCTGAGGCTGTGGGGGGCAAGCCTGAAAATGTGCTGCCCGCTGCAGTAGCTATAGAGCTGGTCCATAACTTCACGCTTATCCACGATGATATTATGGACGAGGCCGAGCTGCGGAGGGGGCTCACTACTGTTCATAAAAAATGGGGAGTGCCAAGGGCAATCATAGCCGGGGATGCCCTTTATTCAAAAGCTTTTGAGATCCTTTCGTGCACACGAAGCGAACCGGTGCGGCTTGTGGAAAGCCTTGAACTCATGTCCAAGACCTGCACAGATATATGCGAGGGGCAGTGGATGGATATGAATTTCGCAACGCGGAAAGACGTTACAGAGGAAGAGTACATGCGCATGGTTGAGAAAAAAACCGCCGTGCTTTTTGCGACCGCGGTAAAAATGGGGGCGACATTATCCGGAGCCAATAATGACCTGGCCCGGAGCCTGTGGGATTTTGGGCGGATGACAGGTGTGGGATTCCAGATATACGATGATGTGATAGACCTGATAACACCCGAGGAGATCCTTGGAAAAGCGCAAGGCGGAGACATTATCGAGGGAAAGCGTACTCTTATCGTTATCCATGCTCTCTCAAAAGGAGTTACCATTGATGCGCTCGGGAAAAGCAATGCCACACGCAGTGAGGTCTCGGCCGCGCTCACCGCATTGAAAGAATCGGGCTCCATCGACTATGCTATGAACAAGGCCTTGAATTTTGTAGAGGAAGGAAAGTCCTCGCTCAAATTACTTCCTGATTCTGAAGCGAAAAAGATACTTATCGGGCTCGCTGATTATATGATAGAGCGAAAGTATTAGAGTAATCTATAAGCCTTACAATTCTATTGAGTATCCTATGTACCACCTCGAGTGCATCGCATGCCACAGGAAATATAGTTCAACCGATGTCATTTACACCTGTAGCTGCGGCGGTCTCCTAGATGTGGTTTATGATTATCAAAATATCCATATATCCAAAAAAGACCTGAGCGGTCCTCTTTCCGTCTGGAAATATCGCGCCCTTTTACCTGTTGGACGCGAGCCCATCTCCCTTAAGGAGGGGGGAACACCGCTTTATCGTGTTGACAGGATAGCCGAAAGTGTGGGTCTGAAAGAGGTTTATGTCAAGCACGAGGGGATGAACCCTACAGGCTCATTCAAGGACAGGGGAATGACCGTGGGCGTGACAAAAGCCCTTGAGCTGGGGATGAAAACAGTTGCCTGCGCCTCGACAGGGAACACTTCGGCATCGCTTGCAGTTTACGGGGCAAAGGCCGGGGTTCCTGCTGTCGTGCTATTACCCTCAGGCAAGGTGGCTCTGGGAAAATTAGCACAGGCGCTCATGCACGGCGCCAAAGTCCTGAGCATCCGGGGGAATTTCGATGATGCGCTCAAGCTTGTGCGCGACCTGTGCGACAGGGAAGGATTCTACCTCCTGAATTCAGTGAATCCATACAGGCTTGAGGGCCAGAAAACAATCGCTTTTGAGATAGCGGACCAGTTAGGATGGCAGGCCCCCGACAGGGTCGTTCTGCCGGTGGGAAATGCCGGCAACATCACCGCTATCTACAAAGGTTTTAAGGAATTCAAACGCCTCGGAATAATAAATAGCGTGCCTAAAATGACAGGGATACAGGCTGAGGGCGCAAGTCCTATAGTGAAGGCCATTAAAAGCAATGCAGAAGCGATTACGCCAGAAGCCAGACCAGAAACCGTGGCGACAGCGATCCGCATTGGGAACCCCGTAAATGCGATAAAAGCTCTCCTGGCAATAAAAGAGTCGGGAGGGACAGCCGAGACAGTCTCGGATGATGAGATCATAAAGGCACAGCAGGAGCTTGCAAGTCTGGAAGGGATTGGAGTTGAACCTGCAAGTGCATCCTCGATCGCGGGATTACGAAAGCTTGCGGATATGGGTGTTATAGATCGGAACGAAATTGTTGTATGCGTTACAACCGGGCATCTGCTAAAGGATTCGGAGCATGTTCTCAATGTGTGTCCCAGGCCTGTAGAGATCGATGCCACTATCGAAGCCGTGAGAAAAGCTGTTTTTTCGAATTAGGCCGAAGCTTTGATAACCTAAAATCAGGCTCTATCAATGGATGGGAGGTTATGGCTGATAAATTACAAAGGACAATGAACTCAACGAAGTAATAACAAAATACCTGCAGCGCGGGATGTCTTGCCCTACCGATACATGAATAGCGATTACAGGCTCGGAACTATTGCATTCGGGGGGATATCACTCCTTCCGATTTGCATTTTTACCTATAATGTAGCACGCTCTTTAATTCCGCCAAAAGAATTGAAGAAGAGTTGAAACAACTTTTCTCTGTATGAAAAAAGCATCTCTCATGTATCGAAGGATAAGTTTAAGTATTTTGCAGATATGGGGAAGATTTAATAATCATTATACATGATAGGATGGCCATATGCAATTTAAAAACGCTTCGAGGATTATAATAGGTATAGTTTTCGTACTATTGACAATATCAGCTCTGCAGCTATTGATCCAACCGGTGGCTGCCGCACCGCCGAATTTGCCGAACAACTCATGCGCTGACTGCCACCGGAAATTGCTCTTTTCTAACGAACAACAGAGGCAGTTTATAGAAATACGCCTCAAGCATCTTGAAAGCGGCATTTCCTGTTCGATCGTATGCCACGAGGATAAACTCAATAAAACCACAGCCTCAACATATGCTCTATGGTCCATATCCACTCATGCTCTTTTCAGCGTCACCTGCGAAAAATGCCATGGGGGTAATCCAGCGGCACCTTCCAAGGAGGAAGCCCATGTTGGTCTTTCAAACGTCAGCATAGCGCGGGCTAATACACCCGAAACATGCGGAAAATGTCATGAACCTGAGCTTGCAGAATTCAAGAATTCACAGCATTTCAAGAATTTGGAATCCGGCGAGCAAGTCCTGGCGCCTGCATGCATCACATGCCATCAGGCGCACAGCGTGCGTGTCCTGACAGCTTCTGAAATAGAGGATTTCTGCAGTAATTGCCACAATGGAATAACAGGCGTAGATCCTACGGTACCGAAAAAAGCAGAAAACGCCTTGACATCGGTAAGCGATTTGCAGGTTGAAATTTCAAAAGCCAGGAGCTCTATTATTACTGCACAAGCAGAAGGTAAGGATGTAACGGAGGCACAGGCAAATCTGGATGCTGCGACAGCCATCCTGAAAAATACCCCATCTGTTTGGCACAGGTTCAATTTGACCTACTTCGATACGGAAGTCCAGAACGGTATTGAAATGACCCGGAATGCAGAAAATATGACAGCTGCGGCGCAGGCCACGACAATGCCCACTAAGGCACCCGGATTTGAAATAATCATGCTGATCTCAGTGCTTCTTCTGGCATATTACCTGAAAAAACATTAAAGGGACTCTACATTAGAAGAGACTAAAAAGGTGAACCTTATATGTCAAGCAGGATTCAATAGAGAAAAATAGTGAGTGATAGGAATGAAATTGAATAAAATAATATTATCCGGCATATTACTAATGTTTTCCGTTTTCATTGTACCTGGAGTATTGGCAGATAATTCATGTCTGAACTGTCATGAAAAACTTTCAGCATTCAATGAAACCGAGCAGCAATTCAACCAAATTAGACTTCAGCATCTGGCACGGGACATACCATGTTCTCTCGAATGCCATACTACTACTCTGAGTAAGTTCGCCAAGAGTAATTATGAGCAGTGGACAAAGTCCAAACATGCATTATTCAATGTGACTTGTAATAACTGCCATGGTGGAGACCCCAGTTCGGAAATAAAAGAAAAAGCACATATTGGAATCCTGATATCTTCTGATCCCAACAGTACTATTTTTTACAGGAACGTGCCCGAGACCTGTGGAAAATGTCATGTAAATGAATTGGAGCAGTTCAGGAATTCTGCGCATTATCAGAATTTAAAAGCATTAAAGCAGGCTCCTACGTGTGATACCTGTCACAGTCCGCATGAATTCATGGTCTTGAATATCAGCGCGTTCCATAATCTATGCAGCCAGTGCCACAATATAGACATGAGAATCGCTCCATCCGATGCTCCGGACAAGGCGATAGCTGCATTAGAATCTGCGGACAACTTAAAGAATGAGATTAGGAAAGCCGATGATGCTATCAGACAGGCCAAACAGCAGGGAAAGGATGTATCTATGGCCCAGAAAGACCTTGATACAGCAATAGCGATAATGGATGGTCTGCCGGTACTGTGGCACAGTTTTAACCTGCCGCATTTTCAGGACGTGATTGATAATGGTACAAAATATGCCCAGCAGTCGCAGCTTGACACCGGCTTACCCATAGCCAAGCCAAAAGCTCCCGGTTTCGGCGTTATAATGTCGTTGACGGGAATTATTGCAATATACCTGCTGCTGCGCAGAAAATGAGGTGTAAAGCAATGAACATGTCCAAAGGTAACATTTTTTTACTTCTTGCATTAGCTCTCCTGGTTACGACATCTCTGACTTCGGCAAAACCCGAATATGCAGTCAAGGAAAGCCGCAACTGTCCCTACTGCCATGCCAGGGACGGTCCTCCGCAGCTTAACGAAGTAGGTGTCTATTACGGGACACATAATCATTCGTTCGAAGGTTATGTCCCTGCGCCAAAAGCAACTCCCACCCCTGAACCCACGCAAAATATCGAAATAGGTGTACACATGAACACCTGGGACGTTGGTCTGCGGGCATTCGCCACTATTTTGGTAATACTGGCAGTGGTTCTCGTCATAAGGTTATAGGGTGAATTTATGCATATAGAAAATGTCGAATATGGACCGGAGAAAGAAGGGTTCTGGTCACAGGCAGCATTTGCCTTAATAATCGTATCTACCCTGGCTGCCGCGGGAATAACAGGTACCATCATATGGAAAATCATTTCGAGCGATCCCTCTGCGGCGTCCTCAAGAACATTCATAGAAGATGTTGGGAAGTTGTTTGCATACCTCCTTTTCATCTTTGCCGCGATCTTGTACCTGTACGTAAAAGGACTGCTGCAGGATGAATACGTCACAACATTGGAGTGAAAACATGGGAGATAAGATCGTAATCACACTCACGAGAAGAAAGGTTACTGAGATTTTGGTTGGCCTTGTTGGGCTTTTTTTTGCAGGCGGTGCGGCTGCAGCGTTATTGAAATACCTGTGGCCCCAAACTGAAAAAAGGGGCGAATCCGCCGAAGTTAAGATTGCATCCGTTGATGAAGTTCCCACGGGAACTGCTAAAAAATTTTCGTTCAACGGCAAGGCCGCAGTGCTCTTACATATGCCTGCAGGCTTTCGTGCGTTCGGGACTGTTTGCACACATCTTGGATGCATTGCATACTGGAAACCAGATGAGAGCCTAATTTATTGCCCATGCCATATAGGAAAATATGACCCCAACACGGGTGCAGTGATTTCTGGACCCCCGCCTTCACCATTACCTGCGATCGATATCGTTGTGAAAGAAGGCGCTGTGTATGCGCTCAACTGGAAAGACCCGAATTACGTGAAATCCATTTCGTTCTATGCCGGGGCGGCGTGAGGTGATGATATGACTTTATATGAAAAAATCTACAAATGGCTTGATGACAGGTTTAAGCTAAGAGAACTGCTGCCGCCCATAGTCAAGCATCCGGCCCCTCTTGAGGTAGTTTCCAATCCCCTGTATTGCCTTGGCGGCACTGCCTTCCTGTGTTTCATTATTCTTGTTCTTACAGGAATATTTTTGGCAATGTACTACAAACCCACACCTACAGACGCATATAACAGTGTTCAACACATAATGACCGCCGTTCCATTCGGCAGTCTCGTACGAAGCATACACCACTGGGCTGCAAATACAATGATAGCGGCTGTGATGCTCCACATGATAAGGATCTACTTCATGGGAGCCTATAAGAAACCCCGTGAGCTGAACTGGGTCGTGGGTATCTTCCTTCTCCTTACGGTCACAACTTTCGGTTTCTCCGGGTACCTTCTCCCCTGGGATCAGCTTTCATATTGGGCCACGAAGATCGGAACCGGCATTGCAGGCTCCATACCGATCGTAGGCGGATATATTGCTTTGATCCTTATGGGAGGTAATGATCTCGGCGCTGATACCATCACCCGGTTCTTTGCCATCCATGTATTGATACTACCACTGGCAATAGCAGCGCTTCTCGGATTGCATTTTGTGATGGTCCGGATACAGGGTATTTCCGGGAGGCTTTGATATGGCATTGATAGAAGTTGAAAAGCATGAAGTCGAAGAACAATCCAGTGAACCCATACGCGTTCGAGGGCTTCCTTTCTTTCCTCATTTCGTACTCAGGGAAGTTGTGGTCATGTGTCTTATTGCGGGAAGCCTCATACTGCTGGCATCGCTTTACCCGGCGGGCCTGCTTAAACCCGCCGATCCATTCGATACGCCAACCCCGATATACCCGGAGTGGTATTTCCTGTATGTCTTTGGTTTCCTGAAATTCTGGACCTTTGACGTTGGACCTCTACCTGCAAAAATCATCGGTGTAACAGTGCCCATGATCCTGTGGTACGGCCTATTGATACTGGTGCCGTTCATAGACAGGAACCCGTCCTCGGATATCAGGAAAAGAAAAATTGCGGTCGCTCTTGGCGTTATTGCCCTCATAGGCGTGCTGTTCTTCACATACTATGGGATTGTTCACGGCGAATGAAACTGTCAAAGTCAAAATATGAGAAGTTAGATGCGGTCACCAAGATCATAGGATTGGTGATCCTGGCATTCAGCATAGACAGAGTGACAAAGGGCAATTATTCTGTTGCCCTTGCTCTTTTCGGCCTGGGAGCTTTGATAAGCATCATTCCTCTGTACATTGAGGTAGAGCCTTCCGCATGAGGATCATTTTTAATTTATCCTCGTTTATCCTGTAATTGAAAGCTATTTCACCATCTATCTCAAGTACCGGTATCAGGCATTTGTATTTTTCAAAAGCGTTTTTATCTTTTTCAATGTCAATTTCTGTCAATGAAAAAGGAATTTCGTGCTGGATTTTTAGAAGTATTTCTTTCGCAATATGGCATAAATGACAATCTTTTTTCGAATAGATGGTGACATTGACCATAATGGTTTTTCCGCATTTAAGCAAATTAACATGTGCGCCCATTGTATATCATTTTTATCTTTGAATTTATAATCCATAGCGTGCTTTTTCGCACGAATTGCTGTGATAATTTATTCGGCAAAATAATATTTTACGAATGTGAGTTAAAATATCACTTTATTAAAAATAACCCATCTAATGAGCAACATTATCATTGTGACCAAAAAGTACTTATTGAATCAAAACAAACTGGACGATTAATAGACGAGATTTACAAAAAAAAGTGATGCACTGAATAAATAAAATAATCTTGTTTACTTTAGAGGTGGAATAAATATGAAACAAAAATATATATTAGCTTTGCTTATAGGCATTGCAATAGTTTCAAGTCTTTTTACCCCAACAGTTGGGGCTAAACTTGAAGCTGGAAAATTAAATGGCTACAAGACTATTGTAAATCAAAAGATTGAATTTCAGGACTCAAAAATCCAATCAAAACTCCTGGAATCAATGGAAAAGAACAAAGAGGAAGAAAAAGATATAATTATTATAATTAAGAAAGATAAAAATAAAGACAATGTGAATAACTTTCTAACCCTGGGTTCAAAACCAAAAGCCTTGGGTAAGAAAATAAAATATCATAAAATGGCGAACGCATATTCTACTAAAGTGAAAGCTAAAGACATCCAGGATATTGCCAACCTTGATGAAGTTGATAGGATATATGAAGATTTCAAAGTAACAGTTGCCCTATTTGATAGTGTCCCAATAATTAAAGCGAATTCATTATGGTCGAGATATGATGGAACCGGAGTAAAGGTAGCGGTGATCGATACTGGTATAGATTCAAATCATCCAGACCTGAAGGGTAAGGTCGTTGATGAGATATCTTTTGTAAATGGTGAATCACCAGAGGACGGATTTGGCCATGGCACTCATGTGGCAGGCATAATAGCGAGCAGCGGAGCATCTTCCAATGGTAAATATAAAGGAGTGGCTCCAGGAGCATCGTTAATGAACGTAAAAGTCCTTGGTAATGATGGATCTGGTTTAGCATCATCAGTTATGTCAGGGATGGAGTATGCAGTCGATAATGGTGCTGATATAATTTCCATGAGCCTTGGGACAGATGTATGGCCGCCGGACGGCACTGATCCTGTGGCTATGACAGCTAATGCAGCCGTAGATGCGGGTGTTGTTGTAATAGTCGCGGCTGGAAATAGTGGTGCGCCTTTCCTTATTGGCTCACCTGCGACTGCCGAGAAGGTAATTGCAGTAGGTGCAAGCACAAAAATGGATAAGATCGCGGATTATAGTTCCCAGGGACCGACATGGGATCACAGGATCAAGCCTGAAGTAGTCGCTCCTGGTGGCGCAGCGTATATAGATTCAAATCCAGCGGGATTGGGGATCGTTTCAACCTTATCAGCAGGATCATTGCTGGGAGAATGGTATCCAGGTTATGGAGTAGATAAATATTATATGGCCCTATCTGGAACCTCCATGGCAACCCCACATGTTTCAGGAGTTGCAGCCCTGATGTTACAGGCACATCCGGGTCTGACTAATGAGCAGATAAAGCAACGGTTGATGAATACAGGCGTTGACCTTGGATATGATCCCATAACCCAGGGTGCAGGAAGGATAGATGCTCTAGCGGCTGTGGATAATATTGTTACCATAAGCCCTGTTAGTTTAAGTTATTTAAAGAATCCAGGTACAAACAACAAGGAAACACTTAAAATCATTAACAATGGAAAAAATAAAATAACACTGTCCTTGAAATATACAGGGGATCTCACAGTAAAATTCTCAAAGGACAAAGTCACAATCAATCCGGGACAGACAAAAAGCATAACTGCTTCAGTAGGAATTCCATCAGGCTTATCGACAGGTATACATTCCGGTAATATTGTATTATACAACGGAAAAACACTGACAGCAAGAGTTCCGATGTTAGAAGATACACCAATGAATTTCGTTAGCGGTAAGTCAGAATTCAACGAAAATATTAAAATAAAATCATCAGATTTTGGTGGAGAGGGAACTAAATATTATTATTTCAATGTGACCCAAGGCATTCCTGGCATTTCGTCCATATTGAATTCCACGAACCTGCCTGCGTACACTTATGTGTATCTGATCGATCCCTATGGTGAATTCGTGGACTATTCCTATATTAGTCAGGATAAGACATCTACAACAGTTTCAGCATCCAATCCCAAACCTGGAAGATGGATGATACTTCTTGATTCATGGGCTTATGATCCAACGGTCCAGGAGGTGCCTGTAACACTAACAACATATCTGCAATCGCTTAAATTACAGCCCTTGTCGTGGAGTCCTAATACAACAATATCTACAGGGAGCAATATTGTCCAGGATTTCACTGTTACGAATACAGGAAATTATAGAAAATCCATCCTTGTGGATGCGTATATGAATATTCCAAATAATTTGGCTAGCGGAAGCTTCAATGGTGAGGTCAACTACAGTAATAATAATGGAAGTATGATGTCGCATACATTTGAAATTCCGGAGGGTTCCTCCCAGTACACTTTTACTTTAACTGCACTGGATAATCTGGGTTATATCTTTGCGGATATTTATGATCCTAACGGTATGTGGGTCAATGGGGTAAGTGCCGGATTATTTGCACCTCAATCCTCCAGTGTTAAAATAAAGGATCCGATACCAGGGACATGGAGAGCTAATGTCACAATGGGTTTTGCTGAAGGCGATGCTACAGAACACTATCGTGGAGATTATGCTGTAGTTTCAAAGAATACGGAATGGATAACGAACGAACCGAATTCATTATTCATTCCGGGATCATCCAGCAAGCATTTTGCTTCCCATCTGGCACCACCCGGGGATGTGAATGGTTATTATACGGGAGAATTGAGCGTATCTGCATCAGATGGACAGACCATAAAAGTCCCCATATCAGTGAATGTGGGAACGAATATCGCATACCCAGGTGATTTTGCCGGCGAGATCCAGAAAAAAGCATGGAGATATTATAACACAAATATCAATTCCAACCATCTGAATGTCAATATTAGTTGGGATAATATCACCAGTGATCTGGACTTGTTCCTATTTGATCCATCGGGTAAGACTGCGGCAAGTTCAACCCAGTCAAATACGGTAACTGAAGCGCTCAATGTATCAAATCCAGCAACGGGAACATGGACCATTGGAGTATATGGATACAATATGACAGGTAATCAGAATTTTACAGGAAAATTGAATTAAAAGTTCCAGCCTGGGTTTACCAGGCTCGTTTTTTTTATATTTTTACTTTGATTTTAATTGGGGCAAGGTTTTTTTCTTCAATTCTGGCCGTGTGCCGCCTTGCGGTGGATGAACAGAAAGAGACCAGAGCAGGTATTAAGCAAGAAGCACAGATATTAGATTAAGACATTATTTTTTATCCCAACCATTGTGCGGATAAAAAAGGAGAGGTTATATATGAAATTGGGTATATCATAGCGACTGGAGGATTATGGTCTTATTCGAAATATTAATTATCATAATTGGGCTAATTTATGGATATTTAAAACCCGGCAAGGAAGACCGTATGTCTTTATTCAAGAGAGGAATTCTTATCGGGATAATACTCGCTGTCATCTTCATACTTCTGGGAGCCTTAATGGGCGGTGGGCTCATGATATTGTTCAGTGGCATAGTAAGCGTGGTTGTGTTTATTCAGGTCATAATCCTTACAGTGCTTTTTATCGTGGGCACATTAATAGGGGACTGGCTTGAGGAAAAATTTAAAGTCAAAACTTAAAAGATAAATTCAAATATTCAATCAAGCCTGAATCTGCATAGCTTCAGGAATTTATTCATTCACAAAGGATTGAGTAAATTTAATATCTGAGCAATTTCACTATTTTGTATGGTATTTCGACGGGAGTTCCTTAATTGGTTAGGAGTTGTTTTCTTTTTCATCTTTTCAGGATGCATCAGCAAAGAGGGAATATCAATGAAAAAGCAGGGAGAAACAGGAGAAGAATTGCCACGATATTCAGGCTCGAAAGTTTATGTGATAAAAACACAGGACCGAAGAATCGCTATCAATGAGCTTCTGAAATATTTCGATATCAAGAAACTGTCCGGCAAGAAAGTGGCACTTAAGGCCAACTTCAATAGCTCAGATCCATTTCCGGCTTCCACTCATCCAGATACCCTTTCAGGCATCGTCGATATAATGAAAGGGAATGGAGCAAGCGTCACTCTGGCTGAGAGGAGCGGCATGGGGGATACCAGAAGGGTGCTGGAGGATACGGGAGTTATGGCACTTGCGGGGAAACTCGGGTTTGAGACAGTTATTCTTGACGATCTGAAAACAGAAGGTTGGCTAAAAGAAAATCCCGGTGACAGTCACTGGAGCCGTGGGTTCCTCTTCCCGAAAGTGTTCAGGGAAGCAGATGCCGTGGTACAGACCTGCTGCCTGAAAACCCACAGGTTCGGAGGGCACTTCACCATGTCTCTCAAGAACAGTGTGGGCATGGTGGCGAAATACGACCCCGAAGATGGCTATAATTACATGTCAGAGCTCCACTCCTCCCGATACCAGAGGGAGATGATAGCAGAGATCAACACCGCATATAAGCCTGAATTCGTGATAATGGACGGGATAAAAGGCTTCTCCAAAGGAGGGCCAGATACCGGAACACTGATAGAGCCCGGAATCGTGCTTGCCTCTACCGACCGGGTGGCTATTGATGCTGTCGGGGTGGCAGTACTTCGGATTTACGGGACGACAAACGAGGTTTCAAGAGGAAAGATATTCCAGCAGGAACAGATAGCCAGGGCGGCGAAACTTGGCCTCGGAGCAAGTAGCCCTGATGAAATTGAGGTCGTGGCCGTCAATAATGAAGCGCAGGACATCTGCTCGCAGATAACGGGAAAGCTCAAAGAGCCTTAAGTTAGCTTTTTATCCAAACGTTATCCCATTCTTTGATTTTCAATGCCTGCCATATAGAATCGTTCACTTCAATTAGTATGAAGTTGAAAATTAAGAAATAATAGGGGTTGATGCATATTATGCAGGCCTCGTACATCGTACGGGGTTTGGGGTGACTGAAGGCGAAGGGCGTTCTTGTGCATCCGTTAGAATATCTTAAACAAGAATAATAATTGTGGCACTAAAAAACGGGGGCACGGGAGTAAAATGTAAAAGACAAGCAAGCAAACATTTCAAATCTCAAATCACAATATTCAAATATAAGTTATATCATGATTGATAATTGCACATCTTAGGGGTGGTTTTATGATAAACAGAAGAATCTTATATGGTGAATATTCAGTACAAACCCTTACCGTTGGCATAATAATAGCTCTGATGCTTTCTTCGATAGTTGTCGGCGCTGGTGCGGCTCCCAATGAGGAGTGGAGGAAAGGTTTTAGTAATTCAGAATACAATCAATTGTTTCACTCAGTCCAGCAAACGAAAGATGGTGGATATATAATCGCAGGCCAAACAAACCAAATGGTCGAGAATTCACCTTATGCTTGGCTCATCAAGACCGATAAAAATGGTAATCAGGTATGGAGTAAAATCTACGAGGGTTTTGGTCCGGCAAACTCTGTTCTGCAAGATAAAGATGGCGGATATGTAATATTAGGTGGTGACTATCTGATTAAGACCGACCCAAACGGTTACCAGCAGTGGAGCAGAATAGAAGGGGGTCGCTCTTTTCAGCAAACCTCAGATGGTGGATATATTATCACAAAAGGGTCTGAACTTTACAAGACTGACGCAAATGGTTACAAGCAGTGGAACAAGACCCCTCCTACAAACTTTGGAATATTTCAGAACTATAATGACATTAAGCAGACTTCAGATGGCGGATATTTACTCGTAGGTAGGAAGAACCTTATCAAAACAGATGCAAATGGAAATGAACAGTGGAACAGGACAATAGGGAAAGTAAGCATAAATAATAATTATTTTGTAAGTCAGATGGCAGACGGCGGATATATAATTGCAGGTAGTAGCATGGAGGGTGACGATGCTGAGATACGTGATCGCATCATAAAAATAACCTACACCGCACGTCCACTAACGGCTTGGCTCATCAAAACAGATGCGATGGGTGCTGAGCAAAGGAACACTACTTTCGGAGTAGGAACAGAATTTGTAAATGATTTTAAACAAACATTAGATGGGGGATATGTAATTGCAGCCACAATAAAATCGTCAAGCAGTGATGATGTCGATGCTGCCCTAATAAAAATTGATACAAATGGTAATGAGCAATGGAATAAGAAATTCGAAAGAAGTTTTAGCGATGGCGATGCTACTTCTGTCTGGCAAACCTCGGATGGTGGATATATAGTAACTGTCCAAGAATCTATAGGTGAGAATTTGTTAATAAAAATTGGAAGTGCAGGTGTTGACGCAACCCCATCAGCGGTCAAAACTACTGAGATCAAAAAGACACCTGAAACCACAACTGAAGCTATAAAGACCCCTGAGGTTATTCCAACTGAGGTCATTAAGACTCCCGTAGTTACACCAACTGAGACTAATAAACCCGTTGGACAATCTACGCCAGGGTTTGGATTGCTGGCAGCTGTATTTTCGCTTGTTGTAATATTCTTCTTAAAGGGGAAAAAAGAGTAACACCATCTTAAATTAAGAAAAAGAAAACATAAATATGGAACAAGCTGTTGAATGTAACAACCATCCAAACAAAAACGCAGTCAGACTATGTGATGACTGTGGTGCGCCTTTCTGTGCAGAATGCTTGCGCAAAAATATGTTGAGCTTTTATTACTGTCAGGATTGTTATCCAGCACTTTTTAAAAATAAAACAGTGCCAGAAAATGAAATCCCTATTGACAAAAGAGTGCTCAATAAAGAAGAGCATGATGTCCAAAAGATAGAAGACGGCGTAGCACCTGTTAGTTATATACACAAAAGTCGAACAGGCTCGATTATTCTGATAATCTTGCCTCTACTGGCGTTGATTATATTTTATATAGCTGATTTCGCTACTTGGGGCGGTTATATAATAGATGATAGTGGACTCACGAGTTTAGGCCAATATAGTGCTCGATATGATAATACTAATTTGGTTTTTGGAATGAGTTTCATCCTTACTCCCCTGCTTCTCATCTTGGAATATACAGAGTATAGAATTGCTACTGCGCACTCTACTGAAATTGCCAGAAAATATATTAAGTGGACTTTTTTCCCTGGTCTTCTCATAGTAGGGCTCGATCTTTTCTCACTAAGTATTCTTAAGTCTTTTGTGGAACCCTCGGACCCAAATATTGTATTTCATTTTAGTGGAGGTTTGGCATTCTATTTCACAATGTTAACTGGTGGCTTATACGTCTTTATCGGGTGGGTTGAACGCAAGGGGTGACTAAATATGGATAAACTTATAGAAAAAATAGGAACGCATACACTTTAAGCCGAGTACTCTAAGTGGATGGGTGTTGCAAAAATAAAATTGGATGGCGATGAGGTGGTGTGTGAACTTGAATGAGTTTTCTGATATAAAGGTAAGAAAAGAAGTAACAAAAAATAAAGAAGAGAACAATATATTACAACAAATATTTTCCGTGCCTCTTGATAATGAGAAATATCTTATATATGCCCCTCTCAAAGGGATAGCTTTTATTGGCAATACGTCTCTAGTGAATGCTATTTTCGAGCAATGCTCGAATTTGAATACATCCATTCCTAAAAGCTTTCGCACACCTTCTGGTACGCCTCGTTTTGAAAAGATGAGGACTGATCTGGATTTTCTGCAAAAGCTTGATTTCTTCCAGCTTGAGGCTCTCCCTGAAGACGAATACCAGCAAAAAGGTATTCAATATGATGCAGTCATCCTCTTTTTGACTAACCAGTGCAATCTTCGATGTTCTTATTGTTATGCATCTTCGGGAGAGCACAAGTCACAACAGATGCCATGGGAGATAGCCAAAGCTGGTATCGATTTTGTTATGGGAGAGGTTATCAAGAATCAATCTCCTACTATGACCCTTGGCTTTCATGGGGGTGGAGAACCAACACTTAATTGGGAAGTATTGACCAAAGCCACTGAATATGCTCATTCCCTTTCAAAAAAGAATAATATCCAATTGCATTTGACAGGCTCTTTCAATGGTTATTGGCCTGAAAAGGTACTCCATTATATAATTCAGAATTTTACCGAGCTGAGCCTTTCTTTCGATGGTCTTCCCTCTATTCAAAATATCCAGAGACCAACTATAAATAAAAATGACTCATTTCCAAGGGTTGCTGAAACATTACATGCTCTTGATCAAGCGCAATTCTCTTATGGCATACGAATGACTGTAACCAATAACTCGGTTCGTTATTTAGCAGAAAATATTTCTTATATCTGTAAAAATTTTAAACCCAAAAAAATACAGATTGAGCCAGTCTTTGATGTGGGAAGAGCAAAAGAAAACAAATCTGCTATCATTGATCTCAATATATTTATTGACCAATTTATTATGGGATTTAAGGAAGCTGAAAAGCATCAAATAGATATGTTTTATTCAGGTGCCAGGTTAGAAGTACTGACCCAGCGGTTCTGTCTGGCTGCATGCCGTGCGCTGGTTGTCACTCCAGATGGCGACATTACAACTTGTTTTGAAACTTACAGCCAGGAACACCCTTTGAGCCGAAACTTCATAGTGGGAAATTATAAAGGAGATGGGCAGTTTTTTATTGATAAAGAAAAACTTCTCAGCCATTTCAATCATACCGTAGAACAAATCCCTCATTGTGATGCTTGTTTCTGCAAGTGGCATTGTGCCGGAGATTGTGCTATCAAGACACTTTCAGAAAATACTATTGATAGATATCATCCGACTGAAAGATGCTATGCAAATCAAGAATTGACAAAATTTTTAATCTTAGATAAGATGAAGAAAAGTGGTGAGTTGATCATGGTCAATAAGAAAATTTCTTTGCCATTATCAAAGGAGAAAAGAATATGAGTAAATTCCAAAAACAAAATTTTAGATTGCAGAGAATATTTTCAGATGGGAGCAAGGAAGAACCTAAGGTCTACGGACTTGAGGATATCGATGTGGACTGGAGGATGGGAAGGCGTGGATTTTTAATAACCTCTGCAATCGGAATAGGTGTACTCAGTGGTTGTATTGCCCCCAAATCGGAATCAACACCTGAACCTACGCCTGAGAATATGGAGGGAAAATGTGCCGAAAACATCAGGGCACATACTGATGCTGTCTTTGCTCTTTCTTTCAGCTTGGACGGAAAGCTGCTTGCATCAGGATCGGGGGATAAAACTATCAAGCTCTGGGAGATGCCATCAGGTAACTACCTCAAAACATTGGAGGAATATAGATCTGATGTCAATGCTGTTTCCTTCAGTCCAGACGGAAAGCTCCTTGCATCAGGATCAAAGGATTATTTGTTGGATCAAACTATCAAGCTCTTGGAGATGCCATCAGGTAAATACCTCGAAGTATTGCGGGGACACACAAATTTCGTCAATGCTGTTTCCTTCAGCCCGGACGGAAAGCTGCTTGCATCAGGATCAGCGGATCAAACTGTCAAGCTCTGGGAGATGCCATCAGGTAACTTGCTCAAAACATTGGAAGGACATACAGCTGAGGTCAATGCTGTTTCCTTCAGCCCGGACGGAAAATTACTTGCATCAGGATCATGGGAAACTGTCAAGCTCTGGGAGATGCCATCAGGTAACTTGCTCAAAACATGGGAAGGACATACAGCTGATGTCAATGCTGTTTCCTTCAGCCCGGACGGAAAGCTGCTTGCATCAGGATCAGCGGATCAAACTGTCAAGCTCTGGAAGATCCCATCAGGTAGGTTGCTCAAAATATTGGAAGGACATACAGCTGATGTCAATACTGTTTCCTTCAGCCCGGACGGAAAGCTCTTTGCATCAGGATCAGGGGATCAAACTATCAAGCTCTGGGAGATGCCATCAGGTAACTTGCTCAAAACATTGGAAGGACATACAGAGAATGTCCGTGCTGTTTCCTTTAGTCCTGACGGAAAATTACTTGCATCAGGATCATGGGATAAAACTGTCAAGCTCTGGGAGATACCATCAGGTAAATTCTTAACATGCCTCTTTGATCCAGCAACTCTAGACCATGATGAAAAGGCAATGAAATATAATTCAGAAGAAGGTTTTGCATATACCCTTCCTTGCGGCTCACCAATTCCATCAGGTGCCATCTGCACATGTAACTGTGTTCCCGGAACTTACGTTGCGCCATCTGTGAGTTGTGTGTGTGTGGGCAATGGCGGTGGTAGTTATGGTGGTGGTAGTTACTGTTCATGCAATAAAATATGCACATGCATACCTATTAAATGAAATCTTGAACCTAACAATAGCACATACAAAACATCTTATAAATCGCCATAATAAAAATTTTATTGATAAGGAAAAACTTCTCTGCCATTTCAATCATACTGTAGAACAAATCCCTCATTACGAGGCTTGTTTCTGCAAGTGGCATTGTGCCGGAGATTGTGCTATTAAGACACTTTCAGAAAAGACTATTGATGGATATCATCCGACTGAACGATGCTATGTTAATCAAGAATTGACAAAATTTTTAATCTTAGATAAAATGAAGAAAAGTGGTGAGATGATCCTGGTCAATAAGAACAAATCCTGGTAATTATCAAAGGAGGAAAGTAGATGAGTAAATTCAAAAAACAAAATTTTAGATTGCAGAGAATATATTCCGATGGGAGCAAGGAAGAACCCATGGTCTACGGTCTTGAAGATATCGATGTGGACTGGAGGATGGGAAGGCGTGGATTTTTAATAACCTCTGCCATCGGAATAGGTGCACTCAGTGGTTGTATTGCCCCTAAATCGGAATCCATTTCACCAGAAATCACGGCGTTACCAGAACAATCAATCGTATCTAAACCTACACTTGAGCCTACACCTGAACCTACACCAGAGAGTATGGTGGGAGGATGTGACGAAAGCATCAGGGCACATACAGAAAGTGTCAAGGCTGTTTCCTTCAGCCCAGATGGAAAACTCCTCGTATCAGCATCGGATTATGGCATCAGCGAAAAAGGCATCAAATTTTGGGAGATGCCTTCTGGAGAACCCCTAAATCCATGGATAGATGATATATTGGATATGCAGAGAGGTGATATCAATTCAGTCTCATTCAGCCAAGATGGCAATCTTATGGCATCGGCATCAAACGACAAGACCATTAATCTATGGAAGACCTTATCTCGAGAATATCTCAAGACACTGAAGGGGCATACAGATTATGTTAATTCTGTCTCGTTCAGTCCAGACGGCAGATTTCTCGCATCAGGAAGTTTCGATACGACTATCAAGCTCTGGAACCTTTCGTCTGCAGAGCTCCCCAAGACATTGAAAGGGCATACAAATGCTGTCAATGCCGTTACCTTCAGTCCAGATGGAAAGTTACTTGCATCAGGATCATCTGATGAAACTATCAAGCTCTGGGAGATGCCATCAGGTAACTTGCTCAAAACATTGGGAAGACATACAAATGCTGTCAATGCTGTTTCCTTCAGCCCGGACGGAAAACTCCTTGCATCAGGATCATCTGATGAAACTATCAAGCTCTGGGAGATGCCATCAGGTAACTTGCTCAAAACATTGGGAAGACATACAAATGCTGTCAATGCTGTTTCCTTCAGCCCGGATGGAAAACTCCTTGCATCAGGATCATCTGATGAAACTGTTAAGCTCTGGGAGATGCCATCAGGTAACTTGCTCAAAATATTGGAGGGACATACAAATGCTGTCAATGCTGTTTCCTTCAGCCCGGATGGAAAGTTACTTGCATCAGGATCATCTGATGAAACTGTCAAGCTCTGGGAGATGCCATCAGGTAAATTCTTAACATGTCTCTTTGACCCAGCAACTCTGGACAAAGATAAAAAGGCAATGAAATATAAGTCAGAAGAAGGTTTTGTATATACCCTTCCTTGCGGTTCACCAATCCCATCAGGTGCAATCTGCACATGTAACTGTGTTCCTGGAACATATGTTGCCCCGTCTGCTCCATCTGCCCCATCTTACGGAGACGGTTACTACTGTTCCTGCGATAAGATATGTACATGTATTCCTATTAAATGAAATGGGAGGTAAAGAACACTTCGGGACTTAACAAAACAGCCGTTGTCCTGAATTTCGGCATGCGCCTTGCAAAGCTATAATTCAACCACCTAATATCCCAATACTCTTCATCATCCCATGCGGCAATCGCTTTTTCCTATTTTCCATTACGTATTATCATTATTATTCACATGCCCTAATCTGCCGATATACGTCATAACAACAAACAAACTCTAGAACTTCTCATATACCGGTGCCGTGATGCTCGTTTTCAAAACGAAGTCAGTGACTAAAACTGTAAGGAACTCGAATATCAAATGGAATCAAAAACTGAAGACCATAAGTAAATAAAGGAAAGTTTTAATAATTTATATCATTTAAAGATAGTAATCCTTTAAGGGGAATGGAATATTGTAACCTATATTAGTTTTCAACCGCGTCTCAACCGTTGCCAACGTGATAGCAGCCTGGAGCCCTCCTGCATACAATTCTTTCAATTGAGAATTCCTTGCAGTTATTAAGAATTATTATCTTTGAGCAGATTTAATAGAATTGCATTCCTGAACTGATATCCTGAAGAGTTATTTATCAACCCAGATAATATAATCATAATGGACGATCTCACCAAAGTATCATTCACTAATCTTGAGAAGGTACTCTATCCCGGGTTGGAGTTGAAAAAATCCCAGGTCTTGGAATACTATATCAGGATCGCCCCCCGGATGCTGGGGTTCCTGAAGAACAGGGTCATTGTCATGAACAGGTACCCTGATGGTGTAGATAAAGATGGATTCTATGAAAAGGATGCACCGGCAGGCATGCCGCCCTGGGTTAAAACTTTTAATATATTCTCAGAGACAGCACAGCGGGAGATAGACTACGTTGTATGCAATGATCTTGACACCCTCATCTGGATGGCGAATCTGGCCGCCCTGGAGATAAACATCACCCTTTCAACGATTGATAATTATGATACACCTGATCTTGTGTTTTTTGATATAGATCCCGAACCTCCCTGTTCCTTTGATGATGTCATAGATACCGCTTTTTTATTGAAGGAAAAGCTGGATGAACTCAGCTTCAGGTCATTTGTCAAAACCTCGGGCAAAAAGGGACTGCATGTTGTCCTTCCCATTATAAGAAATTATAATTTCAAGCAGACGAGGGAATTTGTTCATCAAATCGGAAAGTTCCTGGCAAGAGAGTCTGAACTTGTTGTATCAGAGTTCAGAAACTCCAGGGATCCCGGAACTATCTTTATAGATTTCATGCAAAATAACCACGGAAAGACTATGATCGCTCCCTATAGCCTGCGAGCTGAAGCGCATGCACCGGTATCTACACCACTGGAATGGAAGGAACTTAAGAAAGGATTAAGACCTGAAGAGTTCAACATATTTACTGTCCTAAAAAGGAAGAACGATCCCTGGGAAGGATTACTGGAAAGCAAACAGTCACTGGAAGTGGAATAAAATGGTAAAGGATAAAGACACGGCCAAACCGTCGCACAGGCCCTTCTGGAGCGGGAGTATCTCTATCGGGCTGGTCAATATACCGGTCAAGTTATATACTATGATCCGTGATCAGGCATTTTCTTTCAGGCTTCTGCACAATGAGGACGGGCAGCCGTTGAAATACGAAAGGGTCTGCATTAGAGACGACAAGGTGGTGGATTGGAAAGATACGGTAAAAGGATACGAAATACGGAAGAACGAGTTCATAGTTTTCAAGAAGGAGGAACTGGACGCCATAAGACCGGAATCTGATGAGAGGATCAGGCTGGATAAATTCGTGAGTTTGCTCTCCATCGACCCCGTATATTTTGACAAGTCGTATATCCTTGTCCCTGACAGGAGCGAAGAAGCCTACAGCCTGATGATGACAGTGATTCAACAATTGGGAAAGGCAGGAATGGGAAAGGTCACCTTGAGGACAAAGGAATTTCCTGTTGTGGTTTATGAATACAAGGGCGCTTTGATTCTGACAACCCTGCGCTACGCAAACGAGGTCGCTAACCCAGGGGATATGGAAGAGCTTTCTCTTCTCAAAAAGCCCGGACAAAAAGAGATGGAACTGGCTGAGAAGATCATTAAGGACCTGACGGGAGAATTTAATATAGCAGAGTACAAGGATGGCTACAGGGAGAAGATGGAAAAGCTCATTGAAGCGAAGATGAAGGGAGAGATCGTTGTGGCTGAAGTACCCAAGAAAGAGGAAGTCAAGGAATTGATGGTAGCCCTTCAGGAGACTATTAGAAGCCTGCGCAAATGAAACAATATAAACCGATGCTTGCCCGATCGGCAGAAGCTCCGTTTTCTTCTGATAACTGGATCTTTGAGGTGAAATGGGATGGAATAAGGGCCATCAGTTACGTGAAAAAGGAACTCAGTATCAGGAGCCGTAACCAGAAAGAACTGATGGTTAACTTTCCGGAACTTTCTGAACTGAAAGATTTGACCAGGGATACGGTCCTGGATGGGGAGATAATTGTCATGAAGGATGGTAAGGCTGATTTTCAGACCCTTATCAAGAGGAGTCAAAATACTGGACCCAGGGATATCGATTATATGTCCCGAAAGTTCCCTGCCACTTACATAATATTTGATATCCTGGAAAAGGAAGGAGAGGAGCTCCTGGATATTCCTCTTATGGAGAGAAAGAGGATATTGAAAAATAGCGTAAGAGAAGGAAAATATGTTGTCCTATCCCTTTTTGTTGAAGAGAACGGAGAAGCTTATTACAAGGCAGCTCTGGAAAAAGGTGTTGAGGGCATAATGGCAAAAAATAAACAAAGCTCATATGAACCGGGAAAAAGGAGCAATAACTGGCTGAAAATAAAGCAGGTGAAGACATGCGATTGTGTCATTTTCGGTTATACAAAGGGTGAGGGGAACAGGAAAGAAATCTTTGGATCATTGATCCTTGGATTGTATGATGGGGAAGTGCCGGTCTATGTTGGTAATGTGGGAACAGGCTTTTCCCAGGAAGATATGGAAAATCTGAAGCGATATTTGGATGAATATAGAGTGGAAGAAGAAACACTGCAGGGCGTGGAAAGGGACAGGGAAATAACATGGTTAAAACCCGGTATTGTGTGTGAAGTTGGTTATCAATCCATAACGGAAGACGGAAAACTGCGTATTCCTGTATTTCAGAAAATCAGGAAAGATAAAGACCCGCTTGAATGCAGCATTGATCAGATACGGCCTGTTCTTTCGGACTACACCACCAGGCGTGATTTTAGCAGGACACCTGAGCCTCCCGCATCGGTGGAAAAGGGTATGGGAAAATCTTTCGTGGTCCAGGAGCATCATGCCCGCAGGCTTCACTATGATCTGAGACTGGAGAAGGAAGGAGTTCTTAAAAGCTGGGCTGTTCCTAAGGGCATTCCGGAAATAAGCGGTGACCGGAGGCTTGCTGTACAGGTAGAAGATCATCCGCTGGAATATGGTAAATTCGAAGGGACTATCCCTGAAGGACAGTACGGGGCCGGCACGGTGAAGATATGGGATAGGGGTCTGTACGAACCCATAGCCTGGGGGGAGGACAAGATCGAGTTCATTGTCAAGGGAGAAAAGATGGAAGGGAGGTATGTGCTTGTAAAGTTCAAGAAGGCAGGTGAGAAAAACTGGCTTTTATTCAAAGGGAGTGATTGAGATGCTGCATGCAGGTGGGATGGAGTTATGATTTCTGGGTAGGGAATTTTTATCCTGAAGGGTCACAAAACCTGCTACCCTAATACTCAAGGAAAAGGCGCCTGAGGAGTGTGTACTCGCTGATAGTAATGGAAGAGATCATTTGAGTTATTTTTAATACATCCAAGACATATTCAACCTCATGTCCTGTGAAAAGCTCACCGAAAAATTTGATGATTATAAAAAAATCCGAAAACTTAAGAGACTTTTTGGCACCTTCGGCTTCAGGGGTGTCGTGGAGACGCCGCATACGGGGACTAATGAGGGGATGGGCTCTGAAAAAGCCAAACGCGTGGGAGAAGCTCTTGCAGTCTATCTCGGAGAGGGAAAAACTATCGCGATAGGAAAAGACCCGCGGATCTCTTCCCCCATGCTTGAGGAGGCGCTGATTGAAGGTATTATTGGACATGGCTGCAATGCGCTGACTCTTGGCATCATAACCCCGAATACGCTCTCGCTGGAAGTTTTAAGGCAGGCTGACGCTGGTGTGATGATTACGGCTTCCCACAATCCTCCTGAATACAACGGGATAAAATGCCTGAGCAAAAGGGGAATGGGATTTTCCCCGGAAGAGGACCTGGAGCTTGAAAAAATCTACTTCGGGCCATCCACAAAGGCCGCGAAAATAGGAAAGAGACTGAATGACTGCGGTGCAGGCGAGAGATACCGCGCCCATATAGTACAGTACGTCAAAAAACTCTTTCCGGTGAAGCCCATGAAAATAGCGGTCGACGGCGGTGGCGGCTCTGCATCTTCAGTAACGCCTGAGACCCTTGAAACCCTGGGTCATAGAGTAATAAGGTTCAACTGCAGGTACGATGGCATGTTCAGGGAACGGAATCCTGAACCCACGGATGCGAACCTCGAAAAGCTCAAAAATCTTGTCATCAATGAAAATGCCGATATGGGCGTGGCGCATGACGGCGACGGCGACAGGACCGCCTTTGTGGATGAGAAAGGGAAATTCGTCCAGGGTGATGTTTCTGCAGCGATAATTGCTGACCATGTACTGCGGCAAAGCAAAGATAAAAAAAAGTTCATTGCTGTGACAATCGCGTTCTCTAATATTATAAAAGAAGTCGCCCAAGGTCTTGGCGCGGAAGTTATTTACACTCCCGTAGGAGAACCGTATCTCGCCCAGGCAAAACTGCTGTGCGGGGCGCAGGTCGGGCTTGAGGAGCATGGCTCCGTGCTTCTTGAGTGGAGCCGCGAAGGCCCGATGCTTGCAGGAGTGATGGCAGGGATACTTTCGAAGGAAGAAATGAGTCTATCTGAACTTGTGGCCTCGTATCCGAAATATCACCAGATAAAGGATGCAAAAACGCTTCCCGCCGGCACGAATGCCGAGGCGATACTGGACAGGTTAAAACAGGAGATACCACAGGATTATGAGAGGGTTTCAGATATGGACGGCATGAGAGTGGATTATGAAGACGGCTGGTTCCTTGTCAGGGCGAGCGGGACCGAACCGAAGGTGAGGGTTTTCTCGGAGGGTAAGACTGAGGAAAGGGCACGGAGACTGAACAGGATTGCTATGGAGGGGCTGGAAAGGGCGATGGTGGGATAGGCAACACAAATTTGATCTAGCCCATTCTTATATCCAAAATGATAGCCGTTATGGCTTCCAGCTTTTCAGAAAATCAACTCTGTCGAAGTCCTTGTCGTTTGTGGCAATATTTTTTAATCCATAAACTTCACATGATGCAACATGAATAGCATCTGAAAATAAGAGGTTATGCTTCTTTGAAAGTGTTTTTGCATGGTACAGCACCTCTAAAGTGAGGGGCAATATGACAATACTTGAGTCAAATATATCATCAAGTGCATTATAAGCAACAGTACATTCAGAGATCGCTTCGGGGTGCTCTTTAATGAACCTGATAACTTCGATATCCCCATATTTTTGCTTAACTTCCCCGATAAGTATGGTATGGAATAGTTCATTAATCACGGTTGAAGAAGTAAAACCAATAACTTCACCGTTATTGATTTTTGATAAAAGTACCTCGCATGTATGTTTATAGCGATGCATCTTTGCCAGCGCATAAAAAAAGATATTGGTATCTACAAAAATTTCTTGTTCAGCAAATTTTGTGAGATTCATTCTGTCCACTGTGATATCTCATCGCTCAATAATTCGTCGATTTCTTCTTCAGGAAGATCCATCTCAACATGGAAAAATCCTTTTTCTTTTTTCTTTGGGACTGTTATCAACCTGTCGCCAACGAATTTTATATCTTTATTCTTGATGAGAGCTTCAATATCATGCTCACTTATTGCCATTTATCTCACAGAATACATTATTAGTGGTATTGTATATATGTCTTTAGTGGATTTCACGGTAGTCACTGATGCGGATGATGAGCGAGTGGACTACTTGGATGGGCTGGCTCTTAGCGAGAGCCAGCGGGACAGAGCCGAAGGTGAGGGTTTTTTAGGAGGGAAAGACTTAGGCGAGGCGCGGAGGCTGAATAAGGTCGCGAAGGAGGGGCTGGAGAGGGCGATGATGGGACGATAGTCCAAAACAGGGTAACTAATCAAGATAGTTTCCCCCTATGGAGAACTTCTATCTCTCTATTATTTTCACCGATTTCACACCATTCTCCCACACGTACGCCCTCATCCCGTCCGCACCAGCTATAAGCCATACCGAAGGCGCGTTCTCCATCGTCTCCCTGTCCCAGAGCGAAGGGACGGCAGATGAGACGGGGTGCGTGTGATACACACCGATGATCTCCTTGCCTTTTTTCTCCGCATCATTCCAGGCATTATAGTGTTCTTTCGGATCAAGTTCAAAACTCGTCCTGGTGCGCTTCACGTTGGCAATCGGCAAAACTTTTTCAACATGCGCCGTGCTACCGCTTATCGTGCCTATCAGCAGCCCGCAAGCTTCATACGGCTTGTTTGTATCCAGCTCAGCCTGGATTAACTCAATGTCTCGGCGGGTGATTTTGATTTCTTTGATCATAATGTGATGCACCGCAAAAGCTCATAAATCAATATGCGGATTCAGGTCGCATCCCGTGCAGGGCAGGCACATGGTCTTTGCAACGCTTGCATCTAGCCCGTATTTATCCAGGATCCGCCGCGCCATTTTTGCGAGCTTGAGCAGCCTCTCGGATGTCGGGCGTTCAGCTTCAAGTTCACCGAATCTCAGGGGATGCACACCCACTGCCCTGATTATCGGGATCACGCCCATCTTTGCCAGTTCTTCATAATATTTTTCCACAGTTTCATCTGTCTCGCCAAGCCCGACTATGAAGTTCGTGAAAACCTGGTTTTTCCCGAATATCTTCACGGCATCATTGAGGCATTGCAGAGTGAAGTCAAGAGGAGGCTTTTTACAATATTTATCGTAAAGCTCCCTGTCCATTGTCTCCACATTATATTTGACTTCACTCGCCCCGGCTTCTTTTAAGAGACGGGATGAGTCTTTTGTGGGATAGACCGAAACGCCTATGGGAACATTGTATTTCCGCAAAGCTCTGACAAGCTCAACTGCCCTTGCCACTTCTTTTTCCGGCGAGACTTCGACCCCAGATGTTATCGATATACCTTTCATTTTCCCGAGATCGAAGGCCTCCTTCACGAGCGCAAGCAGTTCTTCCGAGGATTTGACCTTGCCTTGAAGTTTTGGGACGGGACAGAACTTGCAGTCATAAATACAGCGCTCGCTCATGGTTATATATGCCTGTTCCGGGCAGTGGATGAGCTCTTCCTCGATAGTCCCCCTCACAAGCTCTTTGCCGCCTTTCAATATCACAATATCGCCGTCTTCCTTCACGGCACGCAGAGGTGAACCCTCATCCACGACAAGCCTTACCCTGTGTTTGCCTGACCTGAAGAAAAATGCCTTGCCGCCTGCGCCAGGTCCCGCAGTGGGAATGGTAAGCCTGCCGAGAAGAGTGGGATTGATATCGATAGCTCCTATAGAGATAAGCTCGGCCTTGATCTTAGCGTTCATTTTCATTAAACCAAGATGTTTTTTTTAATACATAAATAGTTGTGAAAGAAATTATATATTCGTCAGATGTTTCGTTGTTCCCTTCCGCTGCACACGATGCTGAATTTCGGATTGAAGGCATCGACTTCAAATTTTGAGCGGGTCGTTCAAAAGAATTGCACTTATTTGAATGCGGTAAATTTGTCTTTAGTTGCACTGCACAGGGGACATTTATCAGGCGCTTCTCCTTCAAGCGTATATCCACAAACTTCACAAACCTGAATAGGACCGAGTTTGGCATCCCTTCCGGAATTAACTGATTCTGATGCTTTTTCATAAAGCAACTTGTGCATTTTTTCTGTACCGTACGCCCATTCAAAACTTTTTTGTGCCCCTTTTTCTCCCTGGAATTTTGCAACCTCCATGTATACAGGATACATTTCCTCGATCTCAAATGTCTCCCCTGCTATGGCCAGTTTAAGATTTTTCCTGGAATCGCCCGGGCCAAAAGCTGCCATGCTATTTGCTACAAATCCCCCATCCAGGTGTTTTAATTCCCGGTAATGGTCTCCTGCATGTATATATTCAGCATGAGCGATCGCACGGAACAAACGGGCAACATTATTAAATTTTTCCTTTTCAGCCTGATTTGCAAAATGCAAATATCTCATATGTGCCTGGCTTTCCCCTCCAAATGCATTGATAAGGTGCTGTTCAGTCATTTTCTTCATTAAAAAACCTCCCATCAATCATCCACATTATTTGTACTTATACTTAACTTCACCAAGGTTAGTCCAGGGAGCGAGAAGTGCTGTCAAGGTCCTCATAACTCGACCAATAATATTTAACCAATCACCCGCCATTCTATCGAATGATTCACACAAGTTGTCGCAGGAAGTCGTGTCGCAACCATGCTTCCCGGCAATGTATCTATAAATATCCAATTCTCTCACTTTCCGAAAGGTAGTCAAATGGAAGATCAATTTGCCAGGAAGCCTAACCGGCTGATAAATGAGAAAAGTCCCTATCTGCTTCAGCATGCATACAATCCTGTGGACTGGTACCCATGGGGAGAAGAAGCATTCGAGAAGGCCAAAAATGAGGTCAAACCGATCTTCCTTTCTATAGGCTATTCCACCTGCCACTGGTGCCATGTAATGGAGAAAGAGTCCTTCGAGGACTATGATGTGGCCAGGTTAATGAACGATGCTTTTGTGAGCATAAAGGTTGACCGTGAGGAACGCCCGGACATAGACAGCATCTTCATGTCTGTCTGCCAGAGGATGATAGGCAGCGGCGGCTGGCCTCTAAACCTGATACTAACGCCTGATAAAAGACCCTTCTTTGCAGCCACGTACATCCCAAAGGAAAGCAGAGCCGGGCGAATCGGCATGCTTGAGATGGTACCCCGGATAAAGGACCTCTGGGAACATCAGAGGGATGAAGTTGAATCAATGGCTTCAAAGGTGGTCTCAGCCCTCAGGGATGTGCAAATATCAACAGGCAAGGAATTAGGTGAAGATGTCCTTCATGCGGCTTACGAGCAACTTTTGGAGATGTTCGATGAAAGGCATGGGGGTTTTGGCGAAGCTCCAAAATTCCCCTCACCACATAATCTCTCGTTCCTCCTGCGCTATTGGAAGCGCACAGATGACAGGATGGCAATGCACATCGTAGAGAAAACGCTTTCTTCCATGAGCAAAGGAGGTATTTATGATCACATAGGTTTTGGCTTCCACCGGTATTCCGTGGATTCGGGATGGCTTGTGCCGCACTTCGAAAAGATGCTCTATGACCAGGCAATGCTGGCAATCGCCTACACTGAGGCTTATCAGGCTATAGGAAAAGAGGAACACGGTGAAACCGCCCGGGAGATATTTACTTATGTCCTGCGCGACTTGACCGATTCAGAAGGTGGTTTCTATTGCGGTGAAGACGCTGATAGTGAAGGTGAGGAGGGGAAGTTTTACTTCTGGACTGGCGAGGAGATACGGAACCTTTTAGGGGATGAGAGCGAACTGGTAAAAAAAACTTATGGTATTGAAGAGGATGGTAATTTCGAAAATGGGAAAAATATTTTACACTTGAAAAGTGAGCCTTCTGAAATTGCCTTGCAGCTTAAGATACCATTGGAAGACTTTCAAAAGCGTCTTTCGGCTTTGAAAGATAAATTATTTGCATTCCGTGAGAAACGCGTTCATCCGGGAAAAGATGATAAGATCTTAACGGACTGGAATGGATTGATGATAGCTGCGCTTTCCATAGGTGCAGCTGTGCTTGCTGGTTCGGAATATGAGAACGCTGCAAAACGGGCAGTGGATTTTATCCTTGCGAAAATGCGAAAACCGGATGGGCGGCTTTATCATCGCTACCGTGAAGGCGAAGCTGCAGTTCCTGCTTTTCTTGATGACTACGCATTCCTTATCTGGGGTCTGATAGAACTTTATGAATCCACTTTCGAGGTATCGTACCTTAAAGCCGCACTTGACCTGAATGAGCTCCTGCTAAGGCATTTCTGGGATGAAGAGAACGGGGGTTTTTATATTACTGCCGATGACGCCGAAGAGGTGATCTATCGGAAAAAAGAGATCTATGACGGCGCGGTCCCTTCCGGCAATTCTGTGGCAATGCTGAACTTGCTCCGCCTTGGCCGGATTACCGGAAATCCCGAACTTGAAAAAAAGGCTGTTCAAATCGAAAGAGCTTTTTCCAGGATCGTCCTGCAGGCGCCTTCTGCATATACGCAGCTTATGGTAGCGCTGGATTTCGCAACAGGTCCAACAAGCGAAATAATCATAGTTGGCGATAGGCATGCAATAGATACAAAGACCATGCTGGCTGCCCTGAGAAGGGAGTTCCTGCCTAACAAGGTTGTGTTATTTATTCCAATAGGACCGGACTCTTCGGAAATCTTTCAACTGGCGGAATATACAAAAAACATGTCCGTCCTGGAAGGGAAATCCACAGCCTATGTATGCAGGAATTATGGCTGCAGACTTCCAACTACCGATATTGGAAAAATGTTTGATCTGCTAAATTGAGGAATACTATCTTTTGCTTCCCCTCTTAGTTTCTTTTACCTTTTCCTTTTTCTCTTCCCCTTCTTTCTTCGGGAAGACCTCACTCAATGGTTTCTCGCCGTATTCGACAACAACGGCATTGATCTGGGCGGTATCGGATGATATCTCCCGTCCGCGCATGGTTTTCCTTTTCCTCACGCCGTCTGCCTTTGGATGATAACCAACGCCCCCGGCCACAAGGATCTTCTTTCGTGCTGGTCCCGGTAAATCTCCCCTCATAGGGAAACCATCTTTGTCAGTTCCGCCCGTCAGCTTGATGGTATAACCCGCAAGTCCTAGCGCGTCCCCGCTAACCGTATCACCGATATTCTTGCCAATGAATTTGTTTGCCGCAGTTCCTGTGACTGGTATCTGGTACGCCTGTGCGGTCTTGCTATCCGAAACAACTACTCTGTAATCTGCCATTCTTTTTCTCCTGAATTTGATAATCTCAATTCTGTAAGTCAGAATTTTATTATTTTTTTTACTCTACTTGCAGTTAATATACTTAAATTTATTGTAAACCGAAAATCACAACGCTTATATCAGAATAAAAGTAATTATTAAAAGGTGAAACAGTGGCAGAAGAACTTTTAGAGTTATTAAATAAAGCGATTGCAAGAGAAATTGGAGTAAGCATACAGTATATGTGGCAGCATGTCATGGCCATGGGCATGAAAAGTCCTGAAATAAAGGATATTTTCGAGGATATAGCAGTTGTGGAGATGAAACACGCTGAGAAGATAGCCGAACGACTTTTCTATCTTGGCGGAACTCCAACGACCAAACCTACGCCGATCAATGTAGGCGATTCCCTGAAAGAGATGATCGAGTTTGACCTCAAGGCCGAGGACGAAGCTATAGAACTATACACCGATATCATCAAAGTGGCAGATGGTGAAGAGGATTTCACGACACGGTTGTTATTTGAAGAGATTTTATCCGAGGAAGAAGAACATAAACATACATTCTCGATCCTGCTTAAGTAATCAATATCTAAAATTTTTTTTAAATATTTTTTATGGCTTCTGCCACGACAGGAGCAACGCTGATAACACTCACGCCTCGATCAATGGTATCCGTCGCCATTATTCCCTTCACCCCGGCTTTGAACAATTTCAGGATGGCATTGCTTGAGAGAACAGGATGCACGCATGCAACATAGACCTCATGGGCCCCCTGGTTCCGCAAAAGTGATATCGTTTCTGCCATGGTACCTGCGGTCGATATGATATCGTCGATAATGATAACATCCCTTCCTTTGACCGCCACATTCTTTGGCTTGATAGTTACAAGTTCCCCGCTCAAACGCGTCTTTTCCAGAAAATCATAGTCCAGACCCAGATCTCTTGCTGCGTTTGTTGCAAGTCCGATGGCACCTTCATCCGGGGCGATTATCAGGGGATTTTTCAGATCCATATTTTTTATATATTTGCCCATAACAGGCGTCGCATCAAGGTTCACGGCTTTTGCGTCAAAGTGATCAAGAATACCCGGATCATGTATATTGATGGTGTAGATATTATCCACGTTAATAGCTCGCGCGATTGCGCGGGCGCTTATCGGCTCGCCTTCCTTGAAGCGTTTATCCTGGCGCGCATAGCCCATGTAAGGGATAACCACATTGATCCTTGCTGCGTCACTGCATGCGTCTATAAGCTGTAGCAGCATTACAAAATCCGAATCGGTAACCGTGCTCTGGATTATGGTAACATCATCCGTGCCTATTTCATCTAAAATTCGTGTATACAATTCCCCATCTGGAAATTTCCTGAATTCGCATACCAGCAGATTAGATTTTAATGCATCAGAGACTCGTCCCGCAAGCAATTGGGATGCATGGCCACCAATAATGTTCAATAGAATACCTCACGCCTGTAATAGATGTAAAGAATATAAAGAATTATTGCTCCTCCGGGTAATTATTATAAACTTTATTTGTTTATAATGTAATGTATTATCGTTATATTTATGTACTGCCGCATCTATTTTAAATCGCCGCAGGAACGGTCAGATTAGAAATTGCCTGCGTATTTAATCTTCAGGATTAGATGATTTGTAACGTTTCGCCGTCAGAAAGCAAAAATTTATAATAATATGAATTAATGATGCGGATAAGTGACCATGGAGAACAAATATGACGCTATTTATTGAAATTAAAGACCTTCGTGTAGGCTTTGATGGAATTGACGTGCTCAAAAATATAAACCTCGAAGTCAATGAAGGAGAAATACTTGGGATATTGGGGAAAAGCAGCGCAGGAAAATCCATTCTCATGCATGTCCTCAGAGGTGTGGAAGCCTTTGACGATGTAACGGGAAGCGTGATATACCATCTTTCCCGCTGTAACGCATGCGGATTCATTGACCGCCCAAGTAAAGCAGGGACTGCCTGTCCGAGATGTAATGAGCGCCTTGAGAAATTCGATGCAGATTTCATAAAAATGGATATCCATGACCCGATCAGAAGGGAAATTACCAGAAGGATCGCAATCATGCTCCAGAGGACTTTTGCGCTGTACGGCGATGAGAGGGTTATTGTGAATGTCATGAACGCTCTTCAGGAAATTGATGAGATGGGACCGAATGCAATAAACAAAGCCGCAGATCTGCTCGACCAGGTCAATCTTTCCAACAGGATGATGCATATCGCAAGAGAACTTTCTGGTGGAGAAAAACAGCGGGTGGTTCTTGCAAGACAGCTTGTTAAGAACCCGATTTTGTTACTCGCGGACGAACCCACAGGAACACTTGACCCAAAAACCGCGGACCTGGTCCATGAAACAATTTTAAATGCCACCAAGAATTTCCAGATGTCACTTATCATAACCTCCCATTGGCCCAAGGTTATCGAAGAACTTTCACACAGGGCTCTCTGGCTTGATGAAGGAAAGATTCTAAAGATCGGTGACCCGCATGATGTCGCTGCGGAATTCATGAAAGAAGTTGGAGACGTGGGTGACCAGGAAAAAGTTGAGATAGGAAAACCCATAATTCGGGCACGCGAACTGAAAATGACGTATTTCTCTCTTGACAGGGGCATTGTCCGGGCGGTCAATGACATAGGTTTCGATGTAAATGAGGGTGAAATATTCGGGTTAATCGGAGTCAGTGGAGCAGGCAAGACCACAACTTCCAAGATCATCTCCGGATTATTGCGCCCTACGTCAGGTTCAATCGAAGTCAGAATAGGGGACGAATGGATCGACCTCACGCAGCTTGGGCCGGACAAGAAGGGAAGGGCTACCAAATATATTGGAATATTACATCAAGAATACAGTCTTTATCCCCACAGGAACGTGCTCAATAACCTGACAGAATCCATAGGTCTTGATCTGCCTTTTGAATTGGGTGAGCGAAAAGCGATCCAGACAATGTTGACCGCTGGTTTCACGGAGAAAAAGGCAAAGGAAGTTCTCACCAAAATGCCTGATGAATTAAGCGAAGGTGAAAGGCACAGGGTCGCGATGGCCCAGGTCCTTATCAAAGAGCCCAGGATCCTTGTTTTTGATGAGCCCACAGGGACAATGGATCCCGTAACGAAGATAGAAGTTGCGAAATCCATCCTTCAAGCCAGAAAAGAACTCGGGGAGACTTTTATCATAGTATCACATGATATGGATTTTGTCGCTCAGGTTTGCGACAGGGCTGCATTGATGCGCCTGGGCAAGATAATTGACATCGGGGAGACGGATGCTGTTTTATCAAAACTATCCGAGAAAGAGAGGGAAGAAGCCCTTGAAGGGATAGTCAAAGAATTAAAATGAACCCGCTGAAATTATAGGTGATACGTGATCTCAATAGAGGTTAATGGAGAAAAATTTGAAGCTAAAGAAGGTTCAAAACTGAAGGATGTCTTAGATCTAACTAAATCATTCCACATCCCGGGCACAACCATTGGCATCCTGAAAGTGGGTGAGAAAAAGGAGGAAGCAACCTCAGAATACAAGATATTCACCTCAAAAGGGGAGTTAAGGATTGAACTTGTCGGTGATCAAGCTTTGTGGAATAAGTTCAGTCATCTTCTTGTTGACATGAAAGCACACTGGGAGACCCATAACTCGATCGCTTTTGGACCTGTAGAAACAGATATCTTAATCGAGAGAGTAGAGAAAAAATTCAACCGTTATGACGTATTCTGTGGGACAGGCGGGTATGATGCCAGGAATTCCTATCTGATGTTTGCAAAAGATAAGCACATATCCGATTATGGAAGTCCCAGGGATGCTGTTATGGGTAAGGTCATAAGCGGTAAGAATGTTCTTGCACAACTCAAGCAGGGAGACATCCTATCAAGAATAGAACCTGTCATAAAATGGGAAACGCTCCTTAACAAGATATCCACTTCTGACCTCGATACAGGAGTCGAAGATGGGATGAAAATCTTTACCTATTTTAAAGTAGACCTGATAAATGAATCCCCTGAAGGTGCTGAGCATTTCCTGGCACTTATAAGAAAAAAGATATTCCGGGTTGATACCTTCTCAAATTCATTCATTTCAGATAATATGCTCAAAGGAGAAGGATGCCCCTATGAACACTGGGATGCGCGTTCTGAAGGTGCCGTGGTGGTGCGCACAGACGGACTGGGGAACGGCCGCGTATACATATACAAAGAGGACCGGACGTCAAGCGCCGTCCATAGCGTGGTTGGACATGTCTCCCATGGGATCGAACTCCTCAAAATTGCGCCTGAGGGCAGCAAGCTTGCTGTGGTTTCCAATCCCGATCGAGTAATGGTACAGGGAATGAGCTTTGATGTCGCGGAGAAACTGCTGAATGCAAGGGGACTGAAGCTTGAAAAAAGAGGATATATGGGCGAGGATGCCATCATTGTTGAACAGGACCCAGATACCACAATAGAGATCATGAAAGAAGGTATGGTCACATGTCTTGGAGTAAAATCAGATAAGATAATAGATGTCAAATTATACGATGACCTTGCGCCCATAACCCTTGACTTCTTCAGGCACTCCCTCCGCCTCAAAGACCGACCCCTCGGTCCGCTGCCTGTGTTCTACACTTATGAAAACACATATCTTTTCAGGGCTGAAAAAGAGGCAGAAGCATATAAGGAAATAAATCCCGAGAATACTCCAAAGAGTAAAGTCGCTGCAGGGGAAATAGCTGTAACCAATCAGGCGGCGAAGCGTTACGGCATGATTGGTGTTAAGCTTACCGATGATGAAAGGTATGGTCCGACAGGTGAGAAGTTCGAAAGTACGAATATCATAGGAAAAGTAACCGATCCCAACCGGCTCAAAGAAATCAAAGTGGGAGATGTTGTTTACATAAGAGAGGTTTCATAATGGATACCCTTACGAAAATGGTAGTGATCAATTCCCAGAAAGTGCTGCCAAGCGATGTGGTTGTAAAGCTTTACGAATCCAATGCCGATGTGATGATAAAAGAAACCTGTTTTGGGGTGATAGTCTCGGGGGAACGCGCCGTCGTAGAGAAGCTCCTCGCTGAGATTCGCAGGATGGATCCATACGGCATATTCATAAAAGAGCGTGGTTTAGCCCCGGGTGAACCTTACCGCTGTAGGGCCACGAGGCGAGGCGGGGCAAGGCCGGGATTCCACACCATCGAGACAGAGAACAAATTATTACCCCATATAGCCCGGGCACTGATGGCGCTGGATAGAGGTGAGATTCCCAAACAAAAAACGAGAAAGAAAAAACTTGATATTGAGAGATTTAAAGAAATAATAAAAGAAACAGAGGTAAGCCCATGAAGATCTTCATTTACCCGACTAACAGTCTTATCCTTTCTGACCTTGTGGAGCGCTTCGGCCATGAACCGCTAGCTATAATGCAGGAAATCGGGAAGAAAGTAAGAACGCAGTCTCTTGATTCTCCTCCTATTAACATCACGCCTGAAGATCCAAAACTCGGCCTTAAATATGCCGCTGTGGAGGTACCTTCGGGAGTGAGAGGAAGAATGTCGTTATTCGACCCGCTCATCCAGAATGCGGATGCAGCGATCGTAGTGCGCGAACCGGTAATATCGTTCGGCTGCATGGGATGCGCAAGGACGAACGAACTCGTGAATTTCCTGATACGTTCTAAGAAAATACCAATGCTAGAATTGGATTATCCAGTATCCGAGGAAGATGCAAAGGAATTCGTGTTCAAGATAGCCGAATTCCTGAAATCCCTTAAACCGACGGAGGAAAAGAAATGAATATGATTAATAATCCAATGGTTGCCTCGTGCGGTGCTGAATGCGGCGGAAGAGAAAAAGAGATAGAACCAGATCCCGTGCAGATCACCGCGGTAAGAAAATTAAGCGCATCGGAAAATCCTGTAAGGATAGCAGAGCTTTCGTGCGGCGTGGAGTACAGCGGTATACAGAAAGAGATAGAATCTGCCGTGAAGCAGGTCAATGCTGTAATGGTTTATCCGGAAGTGGATATTTCTGATATTGAGTCGATAGAAGAGGAATTCGGGCTCAAAGTCGCAAGTCCTGACCTGAAGCTGATGATGGCAAGGGCAAAATCCATCGTCACCGGGAAAGTGCACGTTGATGCTGTTTTCGTTGCAACGTGCTTCAGATGTGCCGAGGCCGCGATCGTGAGGAGCGAGGTACGCCGGTATATTCATGAACAAACGGGTATTCCGGTCATAAGCTATTCCTTCACGGAGAGGACAACGGCCGGGACGCTTCTCACAAGAATGGAGGCTCTTACCACCACGGCCAGACGCAAAAGCCTTCTTGCGCGAGAAAAGCAGAGCGGGTTGACAGCAGGTATAGATTCAGGCTCAACTACCACGAAAGCCGTTATCATGCGGGACAACAAGATAATCGGCAAAGGATGGGTGCCAACGATCAAAGTGCTTGAAAGTGCTGAAGAAGCCTATGGCAATGCTTTGAAAGAGGCCGGGGTCAGTAGGGAAGAGATCCAGGCCCTCGGCACGACCGGATACGGAAGGTTCCTTCTGGGTGAGCATTTCAAGGCAGACCTTGTCCAGGAAGAGATCACGGTCAACTCTAAGGGAGCCGTGTATCTTGCCGATAAACAAAAGGGAACTGCGACCGTGCTTGATATAGGGGGCATGGACAATAAAGCCATATCTGTAATAGACGGCATACCCGGGATGTTCACGATGGGAGGCATATGTGCGGGCGCATCGGGACGATTTCTCGAGATGACCGCGAAAAGGCTCGGGGTGGGCATCACAGAGCTTGGCGCCCTCGCGGTCAAAGGAAATGCCCACAATGTCAAAATGAATAGCTACTGTATAGTTTTCGGTATCCAGTCCCTTGTAAATTCACTGGCAGCGGGGAGCAAACCCGAGGATGTTGCCGCCGCAGCCTGCCATAGCGTGGCAGAACAGTTATTCGAGCAGCAGCTTCAGGAGATCGATGTCAAAGAACCTGTAATAATGGTGGGTGGAACGTCACTTATTGAGGGACTTCCCAAAGCTGTTGAGGAATTGCTCAAAGTAAAGGTCATAGTTCCCGATAATGCACAATACATAGGCGCGGTCGGGGCGGCTTTGCTGGTATCAGGATTCATTTCAAAATGAGGGTGTAATGGAACAGCTTGAAACATATGTGGTAGAATCCCCTGATGCAGTAGGAGCGAAGACAACCAAGATCCTCATAATGGATTCCCTGGCGGACCTATCCCTTAATAGAGTCATAGGGAGGATGAAAGTATTCGTTGACCCCGTCGAGCCGGTTTTTATTTTTACTGCCATCCTGCGCCTCGGTACGCCTGCGATCCGGCTCAAAGATTTTGCCAAGGTGGAGATGGGTTCGCTTGGCAAGGATGAAGTGAAGATAGAACTGCAAAGAGAAGCTTTCACCGTGAAACTCCTCAATAAACTCTGGGAAAGGTATGGCAAGGAGAATATAGTACAGCCTGATAAGAAAATCATAATTGTTAAGACCGACCCTTTGAAGGAAATTGATTTCCTGCAGGAATTCGTTATCGAGGAGCCGCGGCAGGAAGTGCTTGACCGTTTGATAGATGCGATAGCTCTTCGCATTATACCCGAAGGTTTCAGGGTGCGAAAACATGAGCTTTCAACCTCGCATGTTCTTTTCGTAGCCTCGGAGGACACGATTAAACCCGAATGGATAGCAAAGGCAAGAGAGATGCTTGAATCCCTCAGGAGTGCAGAAAATGTTTGAACCCGTGATGTACGAGGGCGGCGTGTACAAACATAATCACATTATTGAGCTTGTGGAAGATCTTGGGGGTTACATTCTTCAAAAGAACATCATGCAGACCGATGTGGTGCTGCTGATGCTTGTCCCCATCAATGACATGGACATTGTTGAGAAAAAGGCAAAGGAGCTCCTGGGCAAGATATCGCGTGCTCCTCTCACAGGGACTGAAATCGCAACAGTGGCGCCAACACTTGCATATCACCATCTGCCTCACCTTGACTGCGATGTAGCGGAATTCCTGCGGAAGAAAGGTGCCAAGACAAACATGGTCGGGCTTGCGCGGGGAGTGGGGAAGAGGATATGCCAGCTTTCTGCTTACGAGAGGGATCTCATTAACGAGCATGACCTTGCTGTGTTCATCCTTGGAAATTATGAACATTGCATCATTGAAAAATCAAAGAGACTTTATGAAGGGATAGAAATTCCGATCATAGTCACCGGTGCGCCTGAACTTCGAACTGAGGATGTCCCGAACGCCACTGCGTATGTGGGAAGCTTCGGGAGGATCCTGCATCACATGCGCCACGCCGAGGAACTGCGGACGCTGGATAAGCTTGCCGATGTTATCGGTGGAGTATTCGATAATGTGCGAAAGGAACTTGCAAAGGACCCTCCTTCCGTAGCGCCGCAGCGCATCAAGAAAGAGATCGAGGAGCAGGTACCTGAGATCATCGACAGCCTGCATCCCCTGCCTATTACATTGCAGATGAACGGCGTACGGGTGAAATTACCTTATGAAGAATACCATGAACAGGTCGAGAATATCAGGTTCGTGGAAGGGGTGACCATGAAGGAGGTGGCGAAGGTGCTTCCCTCGAAGATGAGGAACTTTATTTTAATAAAGGCGCTGCCGAAGTCAGAGACGGGTTTTGTGATATGAGATTACATGAATGTAACACTTTATATATAGTAATGATGAAAATATAGTGTTGAAAAGATGTTTGAAATAAACCAGTTGGCGAGTTTAGATATACCTATTATTGTTATCCTATTAAGCGCTCTTTTTATTTATTTTGGAGAGGTGTTAAGTACAAAAGTTGAGAAATATGATAAATAGGATATTAATTTAATGATAAAATTTATACCTTAAAAGGATATCTATAATATTAATTTGAGGTTGAACGGTGTTGCACAAGAATATAAGGAAATTGCCTATCTTGCACTGGAATATGATAGAAAGTATTGGTAAAAAGAGTTCACAGTTTTAAGAGAGTATGCTTTTGAATGGAAAATCCATAAAATCTGTAACAAATAAGGTTCCGAATAAGTTACTACACTCAAGGGATGAGGCAGTTGTTTGAAGTAAAGGCGGATGTATGGAAATCCATGTATCCTTTTTTTTGCAATCAGGCATTATCCACACCGGATGTTGCAGAAGAATCATTAAAAATTCTTGATGTTTTAATTGATTATGGTGTTGTGGGAGATTATATAAATTTAGAAAAAGTATTGCTGCATAAAAGCGATGAAGTGGCGCATCTGGCATTGGATGTTCTCAGGAAAATTAAAGGATTGACCACAGACACAAGAATAGAGGGAGTAAGTGTCAGTGAGGGCAGTGATGAAGGCATAGAAAAAGTTCCATTGAAAATAAATCAACAAATTAACAAAACAGAGCAGCTCATACAAATGGAAAAAGATCTTCAGAGTCGGATTTATAATCTACTAAAGAAAGAAGATTCCATGGAAAAGGTGTCAGATATCGAGGAAATGGTCGAAGAGCTGTGTCGGAAGACCCAAGAAGTACCTTCAAATCTGACACAGGCTTATGATAATAAATTCAAAGCTCTTGAAGATAGTATAGAAGAATTAAAAAAATTAGTGAATTTAAATATTGTAAATGAAAATGATCTGGTTGAAAAAGTTGTATCTAAAAAGCTGGCAGATATTGAAGAAAAGGTCGAAGATCTGTGTCGGAAGACCCCAGAAGTACCTTCGAATCTGACAGAGGACCATGACGATAAATTCAAAACTCTTGAAGATAGTATGGAAGAATTGAAAAAATTAGTGAATTCAAATATTGTAAATGAAACTGCTCGGATTGAAAAAGCTGCAGGAGAGGTTTTGGAACGCGTCAAACCAAGCTGGCATATATCAACGTCCGAGATTTCTTCGATCCCCCAACTCGCGCAAAAAAAGGTAGAAGATTCCCAATACATTGAAGAACAAAAAGTAAGGCTGCATTTTCTGGATAATACGCCTGAGACTTCCATCATTCTATTGAACTGGGTCAAATTCCTGATGGAAAGAGTAGGGCGAAATAACTTATCCGATATACTTGAATATTATGTTGAAATTGGCTGGATAAGTGAAGAAGTCAGCTCAAAGATGGCTGATTATGCGAACGGAATAGATTACTATGTAGAAAAATCAACATGGAATCTGCTTGAAGTTCACACAAAGTCATTGTTGTTTATAGAGCAGCTAAGACGCCATAAAAAAGATAAAAAGGTTTTTTCACTCCTGAAATACAAACAAGGTTCAACTATTCAGGCCCACGGTTTATAGTAGCTGAGCTGCAGATCTTACACTTAAGTAGTGGCGCCGATTAGAATTAACCCAGTGCAACCATCACAGGTACATGAATTGCACCTTTCTGGCAATTTCATTAAATTATCTTGTTTTAATGATAACATTTATATCTTAAAAAGAATATCTATCATATTAGTTCGGAGGAATGACTGATGGAAAATGTTATCGAAAAAAATGTAGTGCCACTTTTAGCACACTGTATAAATTCTTCAGATAGTGAACTTGCACTCGAATCTCTGAAGGCTGCAAAAGCGCTTGTTTATTATAGTCCTCTAAGCGACTTAACCCCGGTTCTTAACAATGCTTTGCAGCATAAGAGCAAAGATGTTGCCTATGTATCCCTGGATGTACTGAGGCAGATACGTGAGGCAGAAGGCAAGGTGAAACCGCTTGCTCCAGGTGAATATAGGAAAATTCTTATGGATGCAGTAATCCCATTCCTGGTCACATGCTTCAAATCCGGTTCTGACGATATAGTACTTAATGCCATGAACGCAACGAGTGCATTATCAAATGAAGCTGAAAACAGCGAGATTCTATTTAATCCTGTGGAGCAGATGATGTTGCACAAGAATAAGCAAATTGCCTATCTTGCACTGGATATAATAAGAAGCATGAATATTGCAAGAGAGATTCACGCTTTTGAGTGAGTATGATTTTTGAAGGAAAATCCATTCAATCGGTAGCTAATGCTACAATCTATCCATTTCTGAACGACTTACTAAAATCGGAGGACGAGACGGTAGTTCGCGAAACTTTAAATTATATTAAGATTCTTGCAGATCTCGGCGTTCAAAGGAAAAACTTCCTGGAAATGCAGAGACTCCTGTGCCATAAAAATATCAATATTGCCCGCAACTCGTTAAATATTCTTAGGGATATGTCTCCTGACGTAGTGAATAAAGAGGCTGATGTAAAGGCTGATGTATGGAAATCCCTGTATCCCCTTTTTTGCAATCAGGCATTATCCACACCTGCTGCTGCAATCGATTCATTAAAAATTCTTGACGTCTTAGTTGATCACGAAATTGTGGGAGATTACAGGAACTTACAGAAAGCATTGCTGCATGAAAGCGATACTGTTGCGCATTTGGCCATAGACCTTCTCAGGAGAATTAAGGAGAAGGATCAGAAGATTAAGGAAACGGAGCAACTCACGCAAAAGGGAGCGGATCTCCAGAGTCGAATTTCTTATGTCCTCAAGAAAAATCCAAAATATATAGAAAGCCTCAGGGAGATAAAATCGAAATATAACGTATAGAGTCAAATTTATGGCTTTTAAAAAATGGATTACTGGTATTTTTTGGTGGAGAAAGACTTCAGAACTTGAAAAGTTGATCGAGAAGCAACAGCAAATCATTAAGGAGCTTGGGGAGAGCAGCAAAGAAATAGGCATTCCAAACAAGAAACAGGAGGAAACTATAGAGAAATTCAAGAATGAGATCAGAGAAATCAACAATATTCTTGAAAAAGAACGGGAAAGGGCTTCAAGTTTGGAAGGGGAGATCAGGAAACAGCAAAGGATTAGTGATAAGCTAAAGGAAGAGATTGAGAGGAAAACATCCTTAATCACCGAATATGAAGAATCAGCAAAGACTTTTAAGGATAAACTCGATGAGGTCAATAACAGGTATCAGAAAGCAATTGAGAGACTTGAAAAAGAAAAGCAAACTAATATTTGTCTTGAGATGTTGATTTTAGACCTTGATAAGGAATTAGGTTTATTGGATATTGTGGCTAAAATTGCCGAGGAAGAAGAAAAAATACCAGAGATTACGATTAAAAATCTGGTGACATATCCAAGGGTACACAGAGATCGCAGAAAATACTGAACGCTCTGATTCTACTCGCATGCAATGGTGAGTATCAGATGAACGTTCGACTAATGAAGAAATTGCTCTGAACATAAGTGAGCTTATTGCGAATTGAATAATATTCTTTATTCTTTCAGCATTATGAGCCCAGTTTCAATTTCATCAAAAAGGCGCTCTCCCCGTCATTATAATATTTTTCAGCGATCCCGGTCTGAAAAAACCCGTGCTTTTCATAGAACCTCCTGGCCTTGATGTTATTGGCCCTGACTTCCAGTATGATTTCCATAGCCCCAAATTTCCTGATAACATCGATTATCTCGTTCAAAAGGAGACTCCCTATCTTGCGATTCTGGTATTTTGGATCAATAGCCAGAGAAAAAATGCGTCCAGTGCCCTGCGATGTCATGAAACCCACTACGAAACCAACCACGATCCCATTGATCTCAGCCACGATAAAACCTTCAGAGCAGGTCTCATAGAACTGCATATAGAAAAAAGGGTCATGTTCATTGAAAACCCTCTTTTCGATATCAATGACACCTGGAAAATCTTGAGGCTGGAATTTTCTGATGATAATCAATGAAGTCACCATTTTAATAGCCAAAGGCGCATAGAGCCTGAATATACTTCCGGAGGTATTTATTATCAGCGATGATTCCTTGATCGGGATTGGCCTTTATTATACGAACGCTCCTGGAACTGGGGGCGTCATACGGCAGCAAATAGATGATTTTGTTGTCGAGGAGCTAACGAACAGGGTCGAGACCGGGAACGGTAATTACCTCATTGTCGAACTTTCAAAAAGGAACTGGGATACGCACCGTCTGATACGGGAGCTCTCCCGTATATTCAGGGTGAGCCAGGACAGGTTCGGCTGGGCAGGTACAAAGGACAAACGCGCCCTCACCAGGCAGAAAATAAGCATCTGGGATACAGGCGAGGAAGAGTTGGAAAGGGTGCGCCTGAAGGACGTGGAATTAAAAGTGATAGGGCGCTCGAACAAGAAGATCAGCCTGGGGGACCTGTGGGGTAACAGGTTCAAAATAACTGTGAGGGATGTCGGGTTGCCTCAGGATGAAACGCTCGCAAGAGTAAAAGCAATAACCTCTGAACTTGAACGGGGCGCCCCGAATTTCTTTGGGGTACAGAGGTTCGGTGATATCCGACCCGTGACGCATGTGGTCGGAGAGGCAATTGTGAGAGGGGATTTCAAAAATGCGGCTTTGATGTATATCGCAAAAGCATTTCCCGACGAGCCCGATGAGATAAAGAAAGCAAGGCAGTATGTGTGGGATACAGGCGATTTCAAAGAAGGGTTGAAGATATATCCTCTTCGGCTCCAGTTCGAGAGGGCTATGATGAACCACCTGATCGCCTGTCCGGATGACTACACTGGTGCATTCAAAGTTCTATCCCCGAATTTGCAGAAGATGTTCCTGCATGCGTATCAATCATATATTTTCAATATTATCCTGAGCCGCCGGATTGCATCCGGGCTGTCGATACAAGAGGCATACGACGGGGACATCGTTTGTTTCAAGAACGAAATGGCTATGCCTGACGCATCACGCTTGCAGAAGGTCACGAAGGATAATCTGGATGGGATAAATAATCTCATCAACAGGGGACGGGCTTTTGACACAGGGCCGCTTGTGGGGTATGAAACCCAGTTCGCAGAAGGCGCGCCGGGTGAGATTGAGCGGGCTGTGGTAAGGGAATTGAATATTGATATGGAAGGTTTCAAAGTCCCTGACATGCCTGAATTGTCCTCGAAAGGACTGCGCAGGGAGATTATTTTGTCTTTCAAGCCCGAATTCAGTGTTGCTGAAGATGAGATAAATTCAGGGAGGACCAAGGTCGTACTGGAATTCTCCCTGCAGAAAGGCGGTTATGCGACTACTGTTCTGCGGGAGTACATGAAGAAATAAACTTATCATCTTTCCCGTCAAAAAATGAGAGATTCAGATATGTTCACAATAATCACAGGCGCGCAGTTCGGAGATGAAGGGAAAGGTAAAATAGTGGATATGATGGCATCCGAGTATGACATAGTTGCCCGATTCCAGGGCGGGGATAATGCGGGGCATACCGTTGTCGCCGAGGGCAAAACCTACAAATTGCATCTTGTTCCCTCTGGTGTGCTTTTTGATGTCCGCCTGCTCATAGGCCCGGGCACTGTCATGAACCCGAAGATACTGATGGAGGAAATGGCCATGCTCAGGGAGAATGGCGTCGAGGTGACGCCCGAAAAGCTGGGGATCGATGCAAAAACAAGCATAATAATGCCCTATCACATAGCGCTCGACGGCCTCCGTGAATCAAGACGCGCCGTAAAGATCGGGACTACCAGCCGGGGGATAGGGTTTGCTTATGTCGATAAAGTGGGGCGGGATGAGATACAGATGGCAGACCTGGCGGATAAGAGCAGGTTCTTGAAAAAGATTGAGGAAATAGCGCCACAGAAAGAAACAGCGATAAAAGAACTTGGAGGCGACCCTGGGATCGCAAAGAGCGGACTTGATGAATACCTTGAGATCGGCAAAAAATTGAAACCCTACATCACCGATGTATCAAGAGAAATAAATCAAGCAATAAAGCATGATAGAAAAGTGCTTGCTGAAGGTGCACAGGGTACTCATCTCGATATTATTCATGGCACGCAAAAATTCGTCACGTCTTCAAGCACGGTCGCAGGGTCTGCATGTGCCGGTCTTGGCGTTGGCCCGACCAGAGTGGATAAAGTCATCGGGGTCATCAAAGCATACATTACGCGCGTTGGAGAAGGACCGCTTCCTACTGAACAGAAAAACCAGGTGGGTGAACATCTTCGTGAAAAAGGTGGAGAGTTCGGTACGACCACAGGGAGACCGAGAAGATGCGGGTGGTTCGATCTTCCTCTTGCCAGAAAATCCATAAATCTCAACGGCTATACCAGCATGGCTCTCACGAAGCTTGATGTTTTGACAGGGATTAACCCATTGAAATTATGCCTGGAATATGAAATCGAGGGCAAACCACTTGATTACCCGCCTGAACTTTCTGATGAGATATTGAAATGCAAACCGATCTACATTGACTTGCCCGGATGGCGTGAAGATATCTCAAATATTGAGAGTTTCCCTGAACTTCCTGAAAACGCCAGGCTCTATATTGAATTACTTGAGGAATTAATGGGTGTGAATATAGATCATGTTTCAGTGGGGCCGGGAAGAAAGCAAACTTTTATGAAATGAGAAACGAAATATAATTAAGGGCATAAACCCGGGGCAACATGGAAAAATCAGTACGTCTTAAAGTAGCAGAAGCCGATCAGCGAGATGTCGGAAAGGGAATCGTCCGAATAGATGAAAAATTCCGCAACATGATAGGGGTGAATATCTTTGATGTCGTTGAATTGAAAGGGGAACGCTCAACCTCCGCAATGGTAGGAAGGTCGTATCCCCAGGATGAGGGACAGGACGTTATAAGGATGGACGGGCTGATACGTACAAATGCAAAAACAAGCATTAGCGAGTATGTTGAGGTCATGAAAGCCGAGTGGAAGGAAGCAAAAAAAGTTCTACTTGCGCCTGTGATACAGAATATTCATATATACGCCCCCAGTGAAAGCCTGAGGGCCATTTTCCATAACAGGACTGTTTCCAAAGGCGATATAATCTCAACAACAAGCGTGCGCAAACCAAGAGAATCTTATGGAAGCGACGTGATGTTCGAGCATGTGTTCGAGGGAATGTTCCCTTCGTTCGGCCTAGGGGAGATAAAGCTCCAGGTGGCTTCTACCACACCCCCCGGTATCGTGAAGATAACCGATATCACTGAAATAGAGCTCCTGCCGGAAGCCGTGGCGCTTGAGCAGGAAATACCCGATGTGATGTATGAAGACCTCGGCGGGATAAAACCCGCAATCAGCAAGATAAGGGAAATCATCGAATTGCCGCTCAAACACCCTGAACTTTTCAACAGGCTGGGCATCGATGCGCCGAAGGGAGTGCTCCTGCATGGGCCTCCCGGGACGGGGAAAACCATGCTGGCAAAGGCTGTTGCCAATGAAAGCGACGCCTATTTCATCACGATCAACGGCCCTGAGATCATGTCAAAGTATTACGGGGAAAGCGAGCACAAGTTGCGCGAGGCTTTTGATGAAGCCGAAAAAAATACCCCGGCTATCATCTTTATCGATGAGATCGACAGCATTGCCCCGAAAAGAGCCGAGGTCACGGGTGAGGTGGAAAGGCGGGTAGTGGCGCAACTTCTTTCTCTCATGGACGGGCTGAAATCCAGGAAGAATGTGATAGTTATCGGGGCTACAAACCGCCCGGAAGCGCTTGATATGGCGCTTCGCCGCCCCGGCAGGTTTGACCGCGAGATCGAACTGCGGGTACCCGACCGCGAAGGAAGGCGGGAGATATTCCAGATCCACACACGCGGGATGCCCCTGGCTGAAGATGTCAATCTTGATGATCTTGCTGACCGGACATACGGTTTCGTTGGCGCCGACATTGCCGCCATGTGCCGGGAAGCAGCTATGACCTCGCTTCGCCGGATTCTCCCTGAGATCGACCTTGAGCTGAAAGAGATCCCGAAAGAAACACTGGACAAACTGATAGTCATGCGTTCCGATTTTGAGGAGGTCATGAAGGAAATCCAGCCCTCTGCACTCCGCGAGATATTATTTGAAGTGCCCAATGTTACATGGGAGGATATCGGCGGGCTTGAAAATGTGAAGGCATTGCTTTCAGAAGCTGTGGAATGGCCGCTTAGGTATGGCGAATCTTTCCGGCGGATAGGTGTGGAAGCACCAAAAGGCGTGCTCCTGTACGGCCCTCCGGGTACCGGAAAAACCCTCCTGGCAAAAGCAATTGCCAGTGAAAGTGAGGCAAATTTCATAACGGTCAAGGGCAGCGATATATTATCAAAATGGTATGGTGAGTCAGAGAAACATATAGCAGAGATCTTCAAAAAAGCACGCCAGGTAGCGCCAGCCATAATATTCCTTGATGAGCTTGATGCACTTTCACCCATGAGAGGAACCGCGGAGGGAGAGCCCCATGCCACGGAGCGTATCGTGAATCAATTGCTCTCGGAACTTGACGGTCTCGAGGAACTGCGCGGCGTAGTTGTCATCGGGGCAACTAACAGGCCGGATATTATCGACCCCGCCCTTTTGCGTCCGGGCAGATTTGATGAAATGATACTTGTGCCTGTGCCTGATGCGAAGACCAGGTCTGAAATCTTCAAGGTGCATACGAAGAAGATGTCGCTTGCTGAGGATGTGAATCTCGGGGAATTTGTCAGGATAACCGAGGATTTCACGGGCGCTGATATTGCCGCTGTCTGCAAGAAAGCAGGGCGGTTCGCATTGAGAGAGAACATCAATGCGGAAAAGGTCAGGCAGGCTCATTTCCTGGCTGCGATCGATGAAACCGGACCCTCGGTAACGCCTGATATAATGAACTATTACGATAAGATCAAAGAGGAACTGCGAAAGAAGCGCTCAAAGCAGATAGAGAGCAGACCGGATATCTATGCATGACGGCGGAGGTTAATGATCAAGGAAGGGGTTCTTTTTGACATGCTTCCTGATAAAAGGGCTAAATGTCATGTGTGTTCCCACAGGTGCACGATAGGGGAAGGCAAACTCGGGATATGCAGGACCAGGAAGAACACAGATGGGAAAATTTTCTCATTGATCTACAATACGGTATCCAGTGAAGCTGTTGACCCTATAGAGAAAAAACCTCTCTACCATTTCTTGCCCGGGACGCTTTCGTACTCACTGGGTACTGTCGGGTGCAATTTCAGGTGCGAGCATTGCCAGAACTGGAATATTTCGCAGGTAACGCTTGAGGAAGCTTATACAAGGGAGATCACACCCGAAGAGGCTATCAAACGCGCCCTGGCCACGGGAAGCAAGTCGATCTCATGGACGTATAATGAACCGGCAATTTGGCATGAATATACCTATGACAGCGCAGTGCTTGCGAAAAAAGCCGGGCTCAAGACGGTTTATGTGACCAACGGCTACATCACCCCCGAGGCGCTGCAGCGCATCGCACCTTATCTTGATGCCTACCGCGTGGATATCAAATCCTTCTCTGAGGATTTTTACAGAAAGATCTGCGGTGCAAGACTTGCACCCGTGCTTGAATCCACAAAACTCGCTAAAGAGCTGGGCATGCATGTTGAGACGATAACGCTGGTAATTCCCACGAAGAACGATTCGCCGCAGGAGATAACGCAGATCGTGAGATGGGTTCATGATAATCTTGGCCCCGACACGCCCATGCACTTCACAAGGTTCCACCCCATGTATAAGATGGATGACCTGGTCCCAACGCCAACAGAAACGCTTGAGATGGCGCATGATATCGCGAAGAAAGAAGGTATGAGGTTCGTTTATACAGGAAATGTGCCGGGGCATAAGTATGAGAATACATATTGCCCGGCGTGCAATACTCTGCTTATCGACCGCGAGGGATTCAGGGTGAGTGCAATAAGGATAAAGAATGGGAAATGCCCGGAGTGCGGGGAGAAGATACCCATTGTGAGATAATTAATATGCTAACAGTGACTTATGATCAGCTAATTCATGAAAGAAATACTCGGTTTCTTCCAATGCCCAAGTTCTCTCTTAAGCATCAACTGCCCCCTCTACTTCCTCAAAAACAGCAGTTATCGGAAGTGTTTCTGCCTTCTCCTGATGTTCAAACCTCTTCTCAAAGTTCAAAATGGTGAACCCCACTATCTCTTTCGTTTTAGGGTCGATTCGCACGACCACATCATTGCCGATCTCTCTGGAAATTGCTTTCTTTGGTTTGCCGATGGCGATATCTAATACATCCCTTTTTCTGTCGAAAAAGAATTTCAGTTTTTTACTCATGCTTCTTCTATTCCATCCATGAATTATTAGTTCTTCCTTCCCGAAATGACAAAAAATCCGTTCCCTCTGAACATCCACTTCAACTGCGTCATAAGAGCCGAGGCTGAGCCAGTACCAGTATGCGGATGCGCGCCAATGAATGAAATATCTTTCTTCTCAAACCACCCCAGCACTTCTCCCACAGTATGATAGCTCTCATGGGGGTGGACATATTTGTCAGCCACATACGCCACCTCATGAAGGCTTCTCAGCTTCCGCCCGTATATCGCCCTTTCAACATAATCCATCCTTCGTCCCAAATCCTCACCCGCACGCAGCCCGACCCACATCCTCACCGTCCTGTGCCCGAGGCGCCCGTAGAGGTTATAAAGCCCTATTGTTATTGTTCCACCCACTTTGCAAAGGTCTGCGAGCGCCGCGAAATTGTCATATGGGTTTTTAGTGTGGTGCAGTGCTCCGAGGCAAAACACATGGTCAAATCTTTTTTCAGTTCTGAATTCAGCTAAATCGCAATGATGGAACTCCACGACAAGATTGAACTTATCCGCAAGTTCTCGCGCTTTTTGAAGGGATGCTTTGCAGAGGTCAATTGCAGTGACATGGGCGCCGTGATATGAAAAATAACATGCCTTCTCTCCCGTGCCGCATCCGGCGTCCAGGATTTCCATTCCCTTTAGCAGGCCAGGGTTCAATTTAGCAGTAGCAAGTATCCTGGACATTACGTTGGCATGCAGCTTGTTCACGAGATCCTTATGATTGCGGATCGGAAGGCATGGGTAGGGATATCTCTCGTAGAACCGGTTCACTTTCAGGGCGATCTTGTCCATCGCGGCAATGATGGAGAGGGATGACTTATAGGTTTGTCTTGGTGCAGAAAAGAGGCTTGATTGGCTTCTTAAGTTTTCATAAACTATTTTGCTTTCTGAGTTCTTCTATCAACAATTCTCTCTTCATCGGGTCATGGATATGCACCTTAACGTCCTTCCACACCACCGGACAACCATCATTTTCCCGGCAGAGAACTTCGCGTATTTGATTATCCAGAATCCTTCGATTCTCTTTTGTATCTTCCATGTGGAGTTCTTTTAGCACATTCGTCAGATGGCGCGTATAGCAGGTCATTATTTCATTTTTTTAACAGCTTCAGATGAATTCTTTCATTTTTCCAGAGCCCTGATGATCTCCTCGATATCCGGCAGTTGTGCGATAGGATAGACCTTAACGAATTTCACCTGCCCGCTCTCGTCAACAATTATGTTCGCTCTTTCGGAAAACCCATCCTTCTCTCTGAATATGCCATACAGCCCGGCAACCTCACCGTGCGGCCAGAAATCAGATAGAAGACTAGTTTTCTTAATGCCAAGCTCTTTTGCCCATGCTTTTTTCGAAGGCACTGTATCTATACTGATGCCAAGTGCCACTGCGTTCAATTTTTCAAATCTGCTGCGGTTCTTCTCAAGTGCTTTCATCTGCTCTGCACACACGCTCGTCCATGCAAGAGGATGGAAAGAGAGAAGCACTTTTTTGCCTTCCAGGGCTGACAGTTGTATCTCTTTGCCGTCATGGTCGCTTAAAGTGAAATCTTTCGCTTTGTCTCCTGTTTTAACCAGGCTCATGATTTAAGACCTCCAGGTCGTATTTATTTCACAACAAATACTAACTCCACATCTGTAAAACGATATTAGACCTGACTGTATATTAATGTATTGTGGCCTTATCCGACAGATATTTATAGTGAATTTGCTAATTAAGAATGGGTGTACGGATGAGACTAAGCAAAAATAACCTTTTAATAATATGGATTGTACCAATAATCCTTGGTTTGGGAATAATGTACAGCTTCTGGATCGCTATCATGAAATTGTATCCTCTCGGAATGACCACCTACCTGATCTTCAACCAATTGATTCTGATTGGGGCAGCTGTGTTTTTAGGCATTGGGGTCTACTGGAGTGTCCTCATTTATTACGTCTACCTGCTACAGGAAAATGAAGTTCTTGTCCAGAACAATTTCACGCAATTAGCAAGCAGCGGTACCCAGCATCTTGAAAATGCCAAGAAGTTGATCAACCAGGTTTTAAAGGATATTAAAACGGGTGAAGATAAGCTGAAACCCCATCAGCAATAAACCTTAATATCATACTTTTTTTGTGCATCCACTATAATAGCAAGCTGCTATTAAATCATTTTTTAATTTTCTTTTTTCTCTTAAAGAAATCATATTTTAATTATCATTACTAACTTTTTCAGGTCATCCGAAAGTTATATAGGTATCCAATACAAAACAGTTAGGTATACCTAACAAGTGGAGAAGGACATATGCTAGCAAGCTTTATAGTGACATTCAGGGAAGCCCTCGAGGCGGCTCTGATAATCGGCATCATCGCGGCTTATATAGCCAGGATTGGACGGAAATATCTTTACCGCTACCTCGCGGCTGGAATAATCGGCGCAATCATTGCCAGCGCGGCAGTTGCCTTTGCATTCAAGCTGATCTTCGGCGACCTTGGGGGTATCGCTGAATCGTTGTTCGATGGAATGGCTGCACTTACGGCCGCCATCGTCCTGACTTACATGATATTCTGGATGGCGCATTACTCAAAGCAAATAAAAGCAGAACTTCAGGAAAAGATCGACGCGGCCATTACAAAAGGCCAGATGCTAGGGATAGCAGCCCTGTCTTTTTTTGCTGTTTTCAGAGAAGGGGTCGAGACTGTTCTTTTTCTGGGTAGTCTGGCGATAAAATCACCGGCTGATACATTCCTGGGTTTCGCTCTCGGCCTAGCTGCTGTGATCATTCTTTCACTGTTCATGTTCAAAGGGATGCACAGGCTTGATTTGAGTAAATTCTTCATGTATACCAGCATACTGCTGATACTGTTTTCTGCTGGCCTGATCGCCACTGCTGTTAATGATTTAAACGAAGCAGGCATAATTCCTCCAGTTATAGACCATGTATGGAACCTGAACCCTCCCCAGAACCCGGACGGTTCGTATCCTCTTCTTCATGAGAATGGCCTTATAGGGAGCAGCCTGAAATCACTTTTTGGCTACCATCCAGATCCGTCGCTGACCCAGGTGGTGGCGTACATTAGTTACTGGGCTATAATTGGCTGGTCAGTCCTGCGGACATCTAAAGTAACCGGGAAAGAAAAATCGGAGGCGGATATACATGGGAACTGATACCCCGAGGATCGAAGAATACCTTGAATCAATCTATAAACTCCAGCAGGAGCAGCACCCGGTAAGCACATCCCGCCTTGCTGAGCATCTGAAGCTTTCCCCCCCATCGGTCTCAGAGATGGTGAAAAAACTTGCAAGCAAGGATCTGGTCAGCCATTCAGAAAAGGGTGTATGCCTGACCCAGGAAGGAAATACAATAGCCAAAAAGGTCATCCGGAGACATCGCTTATCTGAGCGCCTGCTTACCGATATCCTGGGCTTCAAATGGGATGAGGTGCATGACGAAGCGTGCAAGCTTGAACATGCGATAAGCCCGGAGATGGAAGACCGAATTGCAGAGAGCCTTGGGAACCCCAGAACATGCCCGCATGGTCATCCTATCCCTGACAAGAACGGAAAGTTAACAAAGGAAAAAGTTAAGCCGCTGTCAGAATTAAGAGCCGCCGAGAAGGGGATTATAGTCAGCGTTTTTGAAGAAGACCCAAAAATGCTCCAGTACCTTGCTTCGCTTGGATTGATACCTGATGTATGTGTAAAGGTGGAGGAAGTTGCTCCATTCGGTGGTCCGCTAATTGTTTGTGTTGGAGGCTCACGCTACGCTCTTGGTAGAGAAGTGGCTTCAAAGATCAAGGTAAAATAAATGACGCTCTCATGCCACGGTGCCCTAAGGGACATAAAGGGCAGCACAGATTTTACGTTCGCACTTGCAGGCAATCCAAACGTGGGAAAATCCAGTATATTCAACCGTCTGACGGGGATGGGCGTGGTGACCGCCAACTATCCTGGAAAAACCGTTGAATTGAACATGGCTGCAACGTCTTTTAAAGATCTCAGGATAGGAATAATCGATCTTCCGGGCAGCTATGCACTGGGGGCCGTGTCAGAAGACCAGTGGGTAGCACGAAGAGCCATACTTGACTGCACGCCAGACGCCGCGATAATGATACTCGACGCCACTAACCTTGCCAGGAACCTCTATATGACGCTCCAGTTCATCGATCTTGGCATCCCGATCGTCGTTGCTTTGAACCTCATAGATGAAGCAGAGAAAAGGAATATTATTATTGACTCTCTAAAACTTTCAGAGCTTCTCGGTGTTCCCGTTGTCCCGACCATAGCCACGACCGGGCATGGCCTTGATGAGCTTATTCAGAAAGCCGTCGATATCGCGAGAAAAAAAACACAAATCAATTACGATCTACATTACGGGGATGACATTGAATCGAACATACGACAGATAGAAAATCTACTCAAGGCTTACGATTTCGGGATAAATCCCAGGGCACTGGCAATACTGCTTCTTGAAGAGGATCTGGAATTTGTAGAACTGGTGAAAAAACATCCGGATGGAAAATCCATACTGGAAGAAACCAGAAAGATAAGTCGGGAGATAGAGAAAAAGCACGGTGAAAAAACACCGCTCAGGATCGCCCGTGAAAGGCACGGACTTGCGGGAACGATAGCCTCACAGGTACAGGGGGATATTGCACCTGCGAAATCCGATAAGATATGGGCATATACCACTTCGCCTATAACCGGGATACCTCTACTTATCAGTGTTCTCGGGATAATTTTCGCTTTCATGTTCTACGGTGGGAACTGGCTTTCTACACTATTCAGCAGCTTATGGGCCTCGTACATGTCGCCTGTGATCGACGGTGCGATATTCTATATATTCGGACAGGGACATATCGGAAAAACGCTTGTCTGGGGCTTTGACGCAGGCATCCTGGCTGCGCTTGCAGTAGGAATACCCTATGTACTGACCTTCTATTTCATGCTCGCTTTTCTTGAGGATACGGGATACTTGAACTCCGTCGCTTTTCTTACAGACAGGCTGATGCACAAGTTCGGGCTTCACGGGCGGGCCATCATCCCACTTGTAGCAGGCGCAGGATGTAATGTGCCCGCTATAATAGGTACGCGCGTACTGACTACGATGCGAGAACGCACAATTGCCAGTACCCTGATCACACTTATCCCATGCAGCGCGCGGACGGCTGTGATCCTGGGCGCGGTCTCCCTTTTCGTGGGCTGGAAGCCAGCCGTAGCCATATACGTCATAGTACTTGCTCTTGTGTTCCTGGTAGGAGTTGGGCTAAACAAGGTTATGCCCGGTACTTCCACGGGTCTTGTTATGGAGATGTTCCCTTTCAGGGCGCCTTTAATGTCAAATATAATTAAGAAAACTTGGCATAGGTTCAAGGATTTCGTGTTCGTGGCATTTCCCATAGTGCTTGCAGGGTCACTTGTGCTGGGGGCACTTTATGAGACAGGTTATCTGTGGAAACTTTCATCGCCACTATCACCGATCGTGGAAGGATGGCTCGGGCTTCCTGCTGTAGCAGGGCTGACCCTTATATTCGCTATTCTCCGGAAGGAACTAGCCCTTCAGCTGCTCGTCACGCTTGCGATCGTTATGTATGGAGGGGGCGCAAAGAACCTGCTCCTTTTCATGACCCCGGCCCAGCTATTCGTTTATGCGCTTGTGAATACCATCTACATCCCGTGCGTTGCAACCATTGCTGTCCTGGGTCGCGAACTTGGATGGAAGCGGGCAGGAGGCATTGTGGCATTCACGATAGCTCTTGCGGTAGTTATCGGGGGGATCGCTTACAGGTTTATTGAATACTACCACCTCCTATGAAAACACAATGCCCCCTATGTGGAACGAGATTTGATACCGATGAAAGCCAGGCATGCAAATCCTGCCCGTTTTTCATGAAATGTGACATGATACAGTGCCCCAACTGCGGGCATGAGTTCCCGAAAAATTAAAAGCTGAAAATCCATGTGGTCATTTGACGCAACTATTTACAGGTGAAACCCCAGTTACGTCTTCTCCCCGGTTCCGTGAAGGATTCCGTTTGCCGCATATATTTTACAGAAAATCCAGACCTTCACGATAGCTATTTAACTCTAACCAAAAATATGCAATTATGAAATGTCCCACCTGCGGCGGGAATTGCGTATTACCTGCTGAAAAAGTGCTTGATGAGATCTACGGCATGTACATGGCATGCAGTTCATGCCCACCCGACCCCAAGTTCAATAAGAACAAGCCGTTTCGTGAAAAGATCGACGAAAACACTGGACGGTGCACAAAATGCGGCAAAAGACATCTTGATCTTGTGATCGGACATGTGCTTACAATACTCAAAGAAAATGGGATTTTTCCAGAAGATGCAGCACTCAAAGAGGTTGGAACTCCTCTCATAGCTTTCGGTTTTCAGGTGCCATACCCCCCAAGGCTTGATCGCAAGAATCTTGTCCTTATCATGGATTCAGTTTCAAAGGACGTAGCAGATAAAATAATGGCTGATGTACCGGAAATTAAAGGGGTGGTCAAAAGAACAGGCCCGCAATCCCGGAGCGTGGGAATACTGGATACCGACAGAAAACCACATACCTATGAATTACTTTCAGGCTGCGATATGCGGTGTGATGTTGTTTCCTCATCTTTTGGTGAGTTATGTGTTTATAAGAATCAATCCAGGATACACATAGAGTTCACGAATACCAAAATTAAAAAAATCGAGGAGCAATACCTGAAAGGCGAACTTAACAATGCCGTAGTTGTGGATGGTTTTTGCGGCCCGGGAACGCTTGGGCTTTTGTGCGCACTTGCAGGGGCAAAAAAGGTGATACTGAACGATGCATGGCTTCCTGCTGTCGAAAATGCTGTTTTGAACGTCATGGCGAATTCAGAAATCCTCGGCGTAAAAATTGAGTTCCAAAAACAGGATTATGAAAAAAATAAATTAATAGGCGACGAACCTGTACTCATTGCAAAAGCATGTGGTGCGACAGAGATAATGGTATATCATGGCGATATCAGGAAACTTGGCAGAGCAGTAACAGATGGGAGTATTTGTTTAATAGATACTTTTCCGTCTTTGAATCCTTTTGATTTTATGCCTGCATGCAGAGACATTGCAAAAAAAGTGATAGTTATTTAGGTAGTTATTTGATTTCTGCAACATACATGATTCAGGACCAGCAGGCTTGTAGAATATTTCGCCTCGTAATCATGGCCGTTTGCACGGAGAAGCAAAATATAATAATCCCGGATTTTCTGCAGGGCTTTATCGTTTTTATAATGGTGATAGACATTGATTCCATTTTCAACGATCTCTATTTTGTCGACTAACAGCAGGGATTCGTGCGTTCTCTTTAACATCTTCAGGAAATCAGCATGCTGAATGCTTGATATGTGTTTTCCCGATAAGGATTCGAAAATAACAGAATCCAGGGGTGTGTTGCTGGCAAGCAGGTCTTCATAGTGGTCCTTATGTAAAGATACCATATTGTAATTTACGGAACTGTATATCTCTACAAGTTCCCTCCAAAAATCTTTTCTGGATATGAACTCGTCAATTGCAGTTTTCAGATCACCGAAATATTTATTCGCGACAACCGGGAGGGTCCCGTCATCCCTTTTCTTTAAATCGATCCGAACAGCCGTGGCCCTTCTGTGGATAACGTCGATGTCAAGATATTTGTTATTGACCAGGAACGTCACAACCAGCTGGGCGAGGAAATCCCTGTAAGATTCATTGTCTCCCGATATCGCCACTGTCACAGTTGAAGGATCTATGTCATCCATGCAGAATATGGATACCTCACAGTTCCAACCTGATTCCCTGCTCATGCTGTTTACTTGCTTATCCAGTTCCGACATGGTCTTTATTTTCAAAGGGTCAAGTAATTCATCTATTATTTCTTTATCAAGAGGAATCCCTTTCGTCCATCTCAATGCCCAAAGGAAGATCGGGCTGCTGACTAACACGCTTTTCCCTGCTTCTATGGATTTTTCCCTTGCTGTCAATTCTTTTTTCTCTGCACTAATGCTTGATATTGCTTTTTCGACCGTGCCGTAACGGTGCAGTGCTGCCTCTGCTATATCTATGGCATCCCTGATTGCAGCACTCAAGTTCCCTTCGTGCTTCTTGGCCATCGGCTCAAGCTTCTTAATATGGGTATTTTCCAATGATATGTTTTTTCTGACGACCATTATATCATTACTACCAAAATAACACTAGATTAATACCTAATAAATCTTTTCAAATCAAAATTGTCAAAGGCACTATTTTGGTATTACTTTGATGATAACAGGACATTTAATAGTGCTACTATAACAATATATTTGCATGATGATGAACTAAGGTGGAATTGAGGGGTTGGGGAGTGGGTTCATCATTATACAAAAACGCTTCCATTTTGTTCTGTCAATTGCATATTATTTTATAGTCTCCCGCTCGTAATAAGACTCCTAGGGACGAATAATGGCCAGCAGAATCGAAGTCGCTTTTAAAAAAGGTGTGAGAGATGCTCTTGGGGAAAGTATCAAAAAAAGAATTATTGATGATATTCATATTAATGTGGAATCGGTCAGGACCATTGATGTTTATACGTTCGATCCAGAACTCACAAAGGAAGAACTTTCTCTCCTCGGTGATAAACTATTTGCAGACCCCGTGATACAGGTTTTTTCAGAAAAACCCCTGGCCCGGGATTTTTCCTGGCTGATAGAAGTCGGGTTCAGGCCGGGTGTGACAGACAATGTCGGAACGACTGCAAAAAAAGCATCTGAGGATGTATTGAGAACAACGCTGCATGGAGTTTATTTTTCAAAGCAATATCTCCTGAAAGGGGACCTTTCAAAAGAAAATGCGGAGAGGATCGCTGGCGGTCTTCTCGCCAATGGCCTGATAGAGAAATGGGAAATTGTCGGCAATAGAGAATGGGATAAAAAAAAGGGCGTACGGCTTCCTCTTCCTGTAGTCAAAGAAAAACACATACCATCTGTCTCGACAATAAATCTGCATGTAAGCGAAAATGAATTGAAGGAAATTAGCAGGCAGCGGCTTCTTGCCCTCAACATTTCCGAGATGAGAACGATACAAAAATATTTCAATAATAAAGAAATCATAACTGAAAGAGAAGAGATTGGCCTTTCCATGCCGACCGATGTGGAAATAGAAGTGCTTGCGCAGACATGGTCGGAACACTGCAAACACAAGATATTCAACAGCCAGATAACTTATACAGATGGAAAAATCACAAAGACCATAAATTCGCTTTTTGATACTTTTATTAAACGTTCAACAAGGGAGATAAATAAGCCGTGGCTTGTATCGGTTTTTACCGACAATGCAGGTGTTATAAAATTCAACGATGAGCATAACCTTGTTATGAAGGTTGAAACGCATAACACACCCTCTGCCCTTGACCCTTACGGCGGTGCGATCACGGGGATCGTGGGAGTGAACCGTGACCCTCTGGGCACGGGTATGGGTGCGCGGTTGATCTTTAATACTGATGTTCTTTGCTTCGCCTCACCGTTCTATGACATGGAACTTCCACCGCGCCTCTTTCATCCCAAAAGGATATTCGAAGGCGTGCGCCGTGGCGTGGAACACGGAGGAAATAAGAGCGGTATCCCCACGGTGAACGGCTGCATCGTTTTTGATGACAGGTACCTGGGAAAGCCCCTGGTGTACTGCGGAACAGGAGGGATAATGCCCTCTGCAATAAATGGTAAGCCGTCACATATAAAAGAGATCCAGAAAGGCGACCTCATAGTGATGACAGGAGGACGCATAGGGAAAGATGGCATACACGGAGCAACTTTTTCCTCACTTGAACTCGATGAGAATTCCCCAGTTACCGCCGTTCAGATAGGAGACCCGATAACCCAGAAGAAGATGCTCGATTTCCTGCTTGAGGCAAGGGATAAAGGACTGTACGACGCCATTACTGACAACGGGGCAGGCGGATTGTCCTCTTCTGTGGGAGAGATGGCGCAGCTCTCCGGCGGATGCCTCATCGAGCTTGAGAAATGCCCTCTCAAATACGCGGGGCTTGACCCATGGGAAATACTGCTTTCCGAATCCCAGGAAAGAATGACCCTTGCAGTGGCGCCTGATAAAATAGATGAGTTCCTGCAATTTGCCAGAACAAGGGACGTAGAAGCTACTGTCATAGGGACATTCACAGCCAGCGGGAAATTCCATGCAAAGTACGGTGATAACACAGTGGCTTATCTGGGTATGGATTTTCTCCACAAAGGACTTCCCATTATGAAACTGAATGCACGCTGGGTGCCCGGGAAATTCGAGGAGCCAGTGCTTGGAATTGTTGACCTGGCAGCGGCATTGAAAAACCTCCTCTCGCGTCTCAATATCTGCTCGAAAGAATATGTCATCCGGCAGTACGACCACGAGGTGCAGGGCGGCTCGGTGATAAAACCCCTCCAGGGCGACGGCCCGAGCGATGCCGCGGTGGTCCGCCCGCTGCTTGACAGCATGGAAGGCGTTGTGGTCGCGAACGGCATATGCCCGCGCTACGGCGATATAGATACCTACCACATGACCGCATGTGCCATCGATGAGGCTATCAGGAACCACATTGCTGTTGGAGGCTCTCTTGACCATGTGGCCGGTCTTGATAATTTCTGCTGGTGCGACCCTGTTAAGTCGGTGAAGAACCCGGATGGTGAATTCAAACTCGCCCAGCTTGTGAGGGCGAATATGGCTTTATACGATTACACAAAAGCTTACGGGGTTCCCTGCATCTCGGGAAAGGACAGCATGAAGAACGATTATATCATTGGAAACAGGAAAATCTCCATCCCGCCCACGGTGCTTTTTTCGACGATAGGCAAGATTGAGGATGTCAGAAAGGCAGTTACTATGGACGTTAAAAGACCCGATGACAGGGTCTATGTTCTCGGAATGACAAAAGATGAACTCGGAGCCTCAGAGTATTACGCCTCCCTTGGTTTTATCGGGAACGATGTGCCGAAAGTGGATGCGACTTTGGCAAAGCGGCTTTACGCTGCACTTGAAAAGGCCATCAGCGAAGGGCTGGTAGCTTCATGCCATGACTGCTCTGACGGCGGTCTGGGTGTGGCGCTGGCTGAGAGTGCTTTCTCCGGCGGCCTTGGTGTGACAATCGAATTGACGAAGGTACCTGTAGAGAATATCAAGCGTGCGGATACGATATTGTTTTCAGAATCCCAGAGCAGGTTCGTGGTGACTCTGGCGCAGGATAAGGTTGCGAGGTTCGAAGAGATAATGAAAAGAAACGTGCTTGCGGATGTGGGCGTGGTTACAGCGCAGCAGAATTTCACGGTGATGGACGGGGAGAAAGTGGTGCTGAGCGCGGGGATAGATGAGCTGAAGGAGGCGTGGCAAAAGACGTTGCGGTGGTAGAGTGAATTATTGCAGGTTCAGAGTTTCCTTTTCAGGTTGTGTATCCAGATTTCTCCGTTAAATCCGCCGGCGCTCCATTGGTTGTCCGGAGGAGCAGGACATTCGAGTGGTATATTTATCACAATATACATATTAAACTCCGGCGCCGATATGTTCCCGGAGCAACCTCACGATCTATGAGATACGGCGGATTTTTTCAAAAGGAATTTATATAACTGCCACAATTCCTTCTCCATTAATTTTTAATTAGATTTTTGATATAAAGTGGAGAGCAAGCAGTTCTCCCATATAACTTATCGGCACCAGGATTATCTTTACATTTATTGACTCTCCTGTTTTCTTTTTTAATGAAATCTCAATACAAGAACCAATCTTATCTTCCATTGCATGTCTGTAAGCATGCACAAGGATTTCTTGACTTTTATCCATTACAAAAGCTTCTATAAATGGTTCTTTTACTTTTGACAATTCCTCGACTGATTTGTATCCTAACAAAGATGCAAATCTTTGATTATATGTCATATGGTGGTCATCGAGATATACATAGATAGCTTGCTTTGATTCTTCGAGTACTATTTTCAGTTGCTCATAGACTCCTTTTATTAATTCCTCGTGCGGATGTGCTTTAGATTCTATTTTTGCCATGATTTCATCACTCCTTATTTAGAATTCATTTATTGCTTTAAATATCCTGCATAGCAAGAAATAAGAACCACTGGAGGTTCACTCTTTCCCCAATTCCTTCAGCCGTTCAATCTTTTCCTGCGCTTCATCAACCGCTTTTCTCTGTTGTTTCTCCAATTGAGCGATTATATCATGAACTTTTATAATGGTCGTTAGGAGTAATTTTGGGAAAAATCATTTATAATACACGTTAGCGATGGATTTAGCGCGAAAGTCTTATACCGCTTAATGTCACAAACATATGAAACACTGTTCAAAGAAGTGATAGGTTTTTGGAAGATTGGAAGATAAAGATTTCAGTGCTGTGGCTGTTTAGTGCAGTGGCTTTCTTGGCTCACCAGATATTGGCGCTTCTGGAGCCGGGTGTGATGGCGGGAATAATTGCTGGAGAAGTAGAGGGCATGAAAATAGGAACTGAACTGATACTGCTATTTGCAATCTTATTCTTAGTCCCATTGATAATGGCTTTTCTGTCCTTGATCTTGAAGGATTCGATAAATCGCTGGGCAAACATCATAGTGGGCTCAGTCTTTGCCGTCCTTTTCATTGGCGTGATTGCGACTGTGGCAAAACTGTCTGGGGAGATACTAATGACGCTTTCAACAGTTGTGGCTCTAACATTGATTGTCTGGTACGCCTGGAAGTCTAAACAGAAAGTCTAAGTCTTTTATATCGAGATTTCAGAATGTATCCTTATGAAACAAATGAGGCTATATCTGAATCCCCGGCGCGCCGAGAGCTGCAATATTCCATTAGAGATCGAACTCCCCAGGCCCACTTTGATGAGATGGGCTTTTTCCTTGAGGAGCTGAAGACGTGCCGCTTCTGGTCGGGGGCGCTAGTTGCGGTGTCTGATCAGTTCGCCTGTTGTCTTGGCGGGTGAGGTTATGCTTGCTCCTCCCGTTGCTAAAATTTTCCAATAAACTTTAGATATATGAAGAATATATATAAAGAAAAATTCTATTCCAACGTGATTTTTGTATTATACACCGAAGGAGAATTAGAAACAAAAGGGTATGGTGTGAGATGGCAACAAACAAACCTAACGGTAATGGGGCAAATCTGGGTTTTGAACAAAAACTTTGGCAGGCAGCTGATAAACTAAGAAATAATATGGATGCTGCCGAATACAAGCATGTCGTTCTGGGATTGATATTCCTCAAATATATCTCCGATGCTTTCGAAGAGAGGAACCAATTTTTAATCAAGGAATCTAATTTGGGCGCAGACCCGGAAGACCCGGATGAATACCGGGCAGAAAATGTTTTCTGGGTTCCAAAAGAAGCGAGATGGGAGCATCTTAAAAAAAATGCAAAGCAGCCAGCCATCGGTAAAATTATAGACGAAGCTATGGATGCTGTCGAAAGAGACAATCCTTCCCTGAAAGGTGTTCTTTCTTCCATGAATTATGCGCGGCCTGCTCTTGATAAGCAAAGGCTGGGGGAGCTGATAGACCTTATAGGCACGATAGGTCTCGGGGATTATGAAAGCAGATCCAAAGACATTCTGGGGCGAGTATATGAATACTTTTTAGGGCAGTTCGCTGATGCAGAAGGTAAGAAAGGTGGACAATTCTATACACCAAGGTCAATAGTCAAAACCCTGGTTGAGATGCTTGAACCTTACAAAGGACGTATCTATGACCCTTGCTGCGGGTCAGGCGGCATGTTCGTACAGAGTGAGAAATTCGTTAAGGCTCACGAAGGAAGAATAGGAGATATCGCTGTTTATGGGCAGGAATCCAATCAGACCACCTGGCGCCTGTGCAAGATGAACCTTGCTATTCGTGGTATTGATGCTAATGTCCAGTGGAATAATGAAGGGAGTTTCCTGAATGACGCCCATAAGGAACTGAAAGCGGATTTTGTGATCGCCAATCCGCCTTTTAATGACAGCGACTGGAAAGGCGAGCTTCTTAAGGGAGATATTAGATGGAAATTCGGAGTTCCGCCCACAGGCAATGCAAACTTTGCATGGGTGCAGCATTTCATTCATCATTTATCTCCTACAGGGATAGCAGGATTTGTGCTGGCAAATGGCTCGATGTCTTCCAATACTTCGGGTGAAGGTGAGATAAGAAAGAACATTATCGAGGCTGACCTTGTTGACTGCATGGTGGCGTTGCCTTCGCAGTTGTTCTACAATACAATGATACCCGCCTGCCTGTGGTTCGTTGCGCGGGATAAGAAAAACCACAAGTTCAGGGACAGGCGCGGAGAGGTTCTTTTCATAGATGCCAGAAAGATGGGCGTCATGGTGGACAGGAGGCACAGGGAGCTTACTGATGAAGAGGTAGGGAAGATAGCTTCCACCTATCATGCCTGGCGCGGGGAGGGCGGGAAATATGAGGATGTGCCAGGATTCTGCATGGCAGTTAAGCTGGATATAATCAGGAAGCATGGACATATCCTGACTCCGGGGCGGTATGTGGGCGCTGAAGAAATTGAAGAGGATGGCGAGCCTTTTGAGGAGAAGATGCGGAGGCTGACGGTGGAACTGGCGGGGCAGTTTGAGAGGTCAAGAGAGCTTGAGGTAAAGATAAGGAAGAATCTTGCGGAGTTAGGGTATGGGTTCTGAAAAAAGGACTTTAATTGTTTTTGATACGAATAAATTAAGATCAGTAGTAAAAGGTGAACCTTCATATGGTTCTTTTGAGTTTAGTGAAGAATTTGAGCAAGTTAATAATTTTATCAAAGAGGTAAAGCTAGCAGATTTGGTAAAAATGGCAATTCCAAGAATTGTTGTTGAAGAACTATTGAAACAAAAAATTGAACAATATGAAACCGACCTTAAAGACTTTCATTCAATTAAAGAAAGATTATCAATGTTGCCAAATACTTCTTTTGTGGGAATGACGTTACCAGGCAACGATTTTAATTGCTCAGAGAATTTAAAACAATTGTTAAATGAATTTATTTTAAAAAACAACATAAATATAATAGAATTTCCTGATGACCAATTGAGCGAGATTTTCAAAAATATTATTAAAAGAGCAATCGATAAAAAATCTCCTTTCAAACAAAAAGGAAATTCATCGGATAGCGGTTTTAAAGATGTTCTAATATGGGAGTCAATATTAAACTATAATGCCTTAGATAATTATAATAAAGTAATTATGATATCTAACGACTCTGGTTTTGATGAATGCATTTCTGAATTTGAATCTATAGTCAAAAAATATTTTGTCCTCACTCCATCGGTAGATTATGTAAAAGAAGAAATAAATAAAGACTATGATTCGATAATCCAAAAGAATAAATTTTTGGATTTTGTAAATAATGATTACTTTAAAGATCATATTGCTAAGGAATTATCTCAATTAAATTCAATTATATTTGATGAAAAAGACTGCAGTATTGAAAGTGCACGTGTTATTGATTATATAGATTCAGTAGATTATTTCAAAGAGGAAGAAACAGGTGCAGAACTAATTACTATAATTTCATTAGTTAAATGTAACATTGATGTTGAGGGTGTCAATAGGGAAATTTTAGTTAAAGCAAAAACTTATTTGGACGAATCAAAAGGGATAGATTATACAGATTTTGAAGTAGTCGGAAATGAGGGAAATGAGGGAAACCAAATTCAAACAAACTGAGATAGGTAAGATTCCTGAAGATTGGAATGTCAAAACAATAGATGATATCAAAGGAAAAAAACCTTATTCTATCGCTATGGGACCTTTTGGGTCTAATATCACAAAGAATAATTTTTTACCTTCGGGTGTACCAGTTATTAGAGGAGCGAACCTAAATTCTGACAGATTCAATGAAGCGGAATTTGTTTTTATTAGCGAAGCAAAAGCAGATAGCTTAAAATCAAGCAATGCCTTCCCAAAAGATATTGTAATCACCCATAGAGGAACTCTGGGACAAGTTGGTATAATACCTGTTGATAGTAAGTATAATCGATATGTTGTTTCTCAAAGCCAGATGAAGCTAAGCTGCGATGAATCAATTGCTAATCCGGATTTTGTTTTTTATTTTTTGAGGTCATCTCAAGGACAATACCTGTTACTTCAGAACACATCCACAACAGGAGTACCGGCTATAGCGCAACCGCTAACATCATTGAAAAAAATTCCAATTCCTTTACCAGATTTAGAAGAACAAGAACACATCGCTTCAATCCTCGTCTCTCTCGACGATAAAATCGCCCTCAACCGTCATATGAACATCACGCTTGAAAAAATTGGGCAGGCTCTTTTCAGGCGCTGGTTCGTTGATTTTGAGTTCCCGGATGAGGAGGGCAAACCCTACAGGTCGAGCGGCGGGGAGATGCTGGAGACGGAGCTTGGGGAGGTGCCCAAGGGGTGGAAGGTTATGACTGTAGGTGAGATATTAGAACTCGCTTATGGTAAACCACTTAAAGATGAAAATCGCCTTAAAGGAAATGTACCTGTTTATGGTTCAAATGGTCAGATCGGTTGGCATAATGAAAAATTGGTTGAGGGACCAGGGATCGTGGTTGGGCGAAAGGGAAATCCCGGGATAATCACATGGTCACATAAAGCATTTTTCCCGATAGACACGACTTTTTATGTAGTTCCCAAAGCGATTCGAAGCATATACTATCTTTTTTATATTCTTCGCTTACAGGATTTGCAATCATTAGGGGCAGATTCGGCTGTACCCGGATTGAATCGAAATGTGGTTTATATGAATAAAATGATAGTTCCATCCCCTAAAATATTGCAAGTCTTCGATGAACATATGCGGGAAATCTATAACAAAATCCAAGCTAATGATGAACAATCCCGCACCCTCGCCGCGCTCCGCGATGCCCTCCTCCCGAAGCTGATGTCGGGCGAGATTCGCGTCAGTACAAATAGTAATTTAAATAATGAAAATAAATAGAAGATAGAATATGATATCCAAGAGAACTATTCAGGAAGCTGTCGAACTACTCAAAAAGGCTGCAAATCCCGTCAAGATAATCCTTTTCGGTTCTTATGCTCGTGGTGATATTAAAGAGAGCAGCGACCTTGATTTTCTTGTTGTTGAAAAAGAAATAAAAGCCCGAAGGATGGAGACCGTGCGCCTCAGGGATGTGTTAAGTCCCCTTCGAATACCTGTAGATGTGCTTGTCGTCAGTGAAAAATCATATAATGAATGGAAGGATGCGCCTGGAACGGTCATTTACGAAGCAGCTGTCGAAGGGAAGGTGGTTTATGGAGCCGCTTGAGAGAGCAGAGCTACTCCTTGCGAAATCAAAAGATGATGAGACTCTCCTTGAGGAAATCATCTCAAACGAAAAAGTCAGAGATGAGATCATTGGTTTTCATGCCCAGCAAGCCGCTGAAAAGCTGCTAAAAGCCCTTCTTATGGCGAAGAATATCCCCTACCGCAGGACGCATGATCTGAGGGAACTGATAGACCTGATTAGAGATAATGGTATAAAATTTCCAGAATCGCTTATGGAAATACGCACCCTCTCTCCTTTTGCAGTTGAATTCCGATACGATTACATTCCCATGGAAGAAGAAGAACCATTCAATCGCCAGAAAGCGTTGGAACTGGTCCAGCAGTTGCGAAAATGGATTAAAGATACACTATTAGAGCTATGAGCTGTATCCCTCACAGGAAAAATTCTGCTCAAATCCGCGATGCCCCGAAGCTGATGTCGGGCGAGATTCGGGCGGGTAATTGAACCTGCGATGATCGCAGATAGATTTTTATACTGAACTTGCGTTTAATATAATGAACGGTGGTTCATTTGATTGAACTATTCAGAACATATGTAAAATGGAAAATCCTGGCTCATTTCCTGGCTAATCCAAACACCTCTTTCCACATAAAACAGCTTGCGAGGGTGCTCAACGTCAGTCCCGCAAGCGTGAGCAGTGCTGTAAAATCCTTCGAGGAAGACGGACTTCTTTTGAAGGAAGAAAAAGGACTGGCTCATATTTACAGGCTGGACTCTGATAATAGCATGGTTGCGCCGCTGAAAAAGGCATATGGAATCGCTTTTGTGCTTTCATCAAAACCAAAAGAGAAATTCCTTGAAATTGATTCAAATATCATCTCTCTTGCCCTTTTTGGAAGCTATGCAGAAGGTAATTTTGATGAAAAAAGTGACATAGATTTTCTGGTAGTTACAAGCGCCAGTAAAGAAATTTTCATAAAAGCAGCAAAAAGGTTGGAGGATGAACTTGAAAAAGAGGTAAGCTTATCAGTATTAAAATTATCAGAATGGAGAGAAATGGCAAAAAAGGGTGATGCATTTTATAAAAGGATTGTTGATAATCACATCCTGCTCCATGGGAGCGGTTTAAAATGAAAATGGCAGAATGTTTCCAGAAGGGTCTGCTGAAAAGAACAACACCTGATATGGAAAATGCCCTTCGTTCCCTTGAGCTTTCAAGGAGCAATATCGAGGATGCGGCTGAGAATATGTCCATACATCGTTATAGGGTCGTGGCAATCTTGAGTTATACAGCCATGTTTCATGCAGCAAGAGCCATCCTTTCCAGGGATGGTATAAAAGAGCGGAGTCATGAATGTATCCCTGTTTATCTAAAGGAAAAATATTCGCAATTGGAGACCTTAGCAAATATTCTTGATTCATACCGAAGATTCAGGCACGACGCAATCTATGGGCTTGATTTCGCTATTGACGAGAAAGAGGCAAAGGCTGCCCTGGATTCTGCAAAAGAATTTCTTGAGAAAATAAGAATTTTCATTTCTGAAAAAGAATATGGAGCAACCGTATGACCTTTGGAATGACAGAATCAGAGGTTGAAGAAGGCGTTCTTGAAATTCTCTCAGAACTAGGCTATGAAATACTAAATGGTCTTGATATTGCGCCTGATGGTATAAACGCAGAAAGGCGAAGCTATTCTGATACTGTTCTGGTTGAAAGGCTAAGAGATGCAGTTGATAGGATTAATCCGAACATACCCGAAGAAGCACGAGAAGAAGCAATAAAAAAAGTATTAAGGACAGAGAGCCCACAGCTCATCATTAACAACCAGAACTTCCATAAGAAGCTGGTTGAGGGCGTTGATATCGAATATAGAAAAAAAGACGGAAAGCTCACGAATGATAAGGTCTGGCTCTTCGATTTCAAAAACCCACAAAATAATGAGTTCCTTGCAGTAAATCAGTTCACAATCCTTGAAAACAACAATAACAGACGACCTGATATCATCCTTTTCATAAACGGTCTTCCTCTGGTTGTCATCGAATTAAAAAATCCTGCTGATGAAAATGCAACGATCTGGACTGCTTTTAATCAACTCGAAACCTACAAATCCCAGATTCCTTCGCTATTCTCTTACAATGAGATATTGGTCATCAGCGATGGAATAGAAGCAAGAGCAGGAACAATAACCTCCAACAAAGAGAGGTTCATGCCCTGGAAAACGATCGAGGGAAAAGAAATCGAACCTTCAGCCATGCCTCAGCTGGAAGTGCTGTTCCAGGGGATGTTTAATAAAAAAATACTGCTTGACCTGATAAGGCATTTCATAGTTTTTGAACAGGAACGGCAGGACATTCATAAAAAATTGGCAGCCTATCATCAATATCATGCTGTCAATAAAGCAATTGACCCAACTTTACCCCTATCCTCTGACAACAAAATCTAAGAAAAATTATTTTTCCTAAGGCAGTAACCTTTTTATTAGAATTTCGACCAAAAAATATATATGCTTTGTTGTCATATAATACATGACAACTATGAGCTTTA